>NZ_JBFTHS010000076.1:0-15916 GCF_056394365.1 Lysinibacillus sp. 10T31 | reverse complement strand
CAAATAAGGTTGTGAAGTAGGTCAGTTTTTTTTACGGATTCAAGATCCAAAGAGCTGCCCGACCTATTCTTCACCTCTACTATATAAAAAAATAGTAGTACGAACCAATGCCTTGGTCTGCACTACTAATCTTAGTATGTTTTCTTTATTGAACTAACGGCGCAGGTTAGTTGAACACTTTTATAACTAAAATGGTTCAAATGATGAAATATTTTGATACTTAAAGTTCCATTATTACCCACTTGACGATTGGCTTGTGAAAAGATAATATGAAATTAACTTCATGTGAATTAATCTTCACGTGAATTAAACTTCACTCTAGGAGAATAAGTTTGTTAGGAGAGGTATATTTGAAAAATCTATTCATGCAGCGACTTTTAGTATCAATCTTATTAATAGTAATTGGGTTCATTCAAGTAATTCTCGATGCATCAGTAGGATTTAATAATGGCTATATCACAGTATTATTAGGTGGAATAATTTTGTTGTTCTCAACAATTTCTAACATTAAATCCCGAAATAATAAATCACTAGAAAAGGAATTAGCAAAGGAATATGACGAAAGAGATGCCCTAATTGATGGAAAAGTTGCTCGCTTTACTTTGTATATCCTGATACCCGAAATTTTAATTCTTATGTTTTTAACTAATTTTGTGCTAATCCCAACAGATATTGCTTTATTTATTATTTTAATATCTTTAATGATTATTGAATTTGGATCTAGAAAATATTATACTCACGTCCTTTAATCAGGAGGTATTTATGGAAAATAGAGTAAAAGAATTACGAGTAGAACATGGAATAACGCAACAAGAGTTAGCTGATAAAGTAAGTGTATCTTCAAGAACAATCATCTCATTAGAAAAACAAAAATATAATCCATCTGTACTACTTGCATATAAAATAGCTTCAGTTTTTAGTTTATCAATTGAAGAAACTTTTATTTTTGATGAGGATGACAAATAACACATTTCATAAAGATGCACATATAAAATAAACAACGGAGGAATTTAAATGATGTATATTATAGGACTTATTTTTGGGGTAGTTTTAGTAGCTTGGGGTATTTATCGTATGAGAACAGATGATGGGTTATTTGGAAAAAATCAAAAAAACAAAAACTTATTCAATTTACTGTTAATGGGAGAAGCTTCAGGAATAGGACAATTCTTGGGTGGAGTTATTTTAATTATTGCAGTGATTATTGGATTTTTTGTGAAGTAGAAATAAATATGAATTTCAATTTCCCACTGAAACATTGTGAATGAAATCACTTAAACAAAAGGGTGCTTTAATGGAGGAACGAAAAAAGCCTAATTTCTTAATTTTAATGAGAAATTAGGCTTTTTTTATTTACTCATAGTGCAAAATAGCACCCTAATATGGGTGCAAAATAACTCCTAAAGTAACATTCCATGTGTGACAACAGGATCCCGGCCTTCAGAAGTTTCACGAATTTTTGGAGGCCTTTAGCCTTTATTTCATAGTTATTTTAAGGGTATTCAGTGAATAAATATTTTATTTTACCTTATTAAAAAATATTTTGTCAATAATAAATTTGCAAATTTATTAAAAAATGTTACAATTGTCTTACAATAGTTTTTTTTTAATCGTATTTGAATTCCGCTGTCCTTTTTGCAGATAGAATTTGGATACGTTTTTTTAATATCCTTTTTAAGCCCGAGAAAGAAATAAAAACAGTTATGAGAGCTTTAAAGGAAGTTAGTTGAATAAAATTATTAATTTACTATCTAATAGTAACTGTTTTTTTCCATAAGGAGGACTAGAATAATGAATCTAATCAATAAGAAAGTTACACACAAGCGTTTTGGCACGGGTAGTATAGTTAAACATAATGATTCTAGTATTGAAATACATTTCGCATCGGAAAATAAAATGTTTGTTTTCCCTGATGTATTTGGAAAGCACCTAAAACTACATGATAAAAGTGATGCTAATTCACTTGAAAAAATAATACAAAAAAAGGAAATGGAACGAAGGGAGGAAGAACGGAAGAAGGAAGAAGAAAAAAAACTACAACGAAAAAAACTCGAACTTCGCTGGGAACACGAAAAACTTATGAAAAACCATAAACTTCATCTCGAATCACAAATGGTTTTTTGGTGTGACACAGAAGAACAGAATAGTTCTTTTTCAGAGTGGGAAGTTTTTTCAGGCGTTTTAAAAAGTGGTAATAACAAAGGAAAGCCAAACAAACCGAGCCGCTTGCACCAAAATAGCGCTGTCCTATTAACAGCAATAGATTCCGGCATGCCTGAAAAAGACAGACGTATCTTGGGTGTCTATATGGTGAATGAAGATTTTATCGGTAAGCTTTGTGAAGATGGAAATATTCCTGCTCATTCAAAATACAGAATTCAACTTACAGAACAGGAATCAGATCAGCTGCTTTTCTGGCAATATTATATAAATGAAAAATTCCCCGAAAAAATGACATGGAATACAGGTAAATACCGTTATTTTGAAAATTCATGGATGGCTCAAATTTTGCTTGATATAGTTTCGTTGAAAAGTGACCCAAATGAACGAGAGTTGGCACAACAATTTTTTAAACATTTTTGTATAATGAATCAGATAACAGCTCAAGAGTTACCAAAGCCTAATGGCGCATTAATGCGTATTTAAACGTTAGCCCAAAGATAATAAGAATGACAGGAGACTGACATATTCTCCTATCTATCACTAATGCCGAACAGTGCCTGGCTCTGTTTGCTAATAAACGTGTGGAGTTAATATAAT
Organism: Lysinibacillus sp. 10T31; assembly: GCF_056394365.1. Taxonomy (NCBI): domain Bacteria; kingdom Bacillati; phylum Bacillota; class Bacilli; order Caryophanales; family Bacillaceae; genus Lysinibacillus; species Lysinibacillus sp. 10T31. Next base: position 13,156 of record NZ_JBFTHS010000076.1, on the reverse strand, counting down.
TATTTATCAAGAACGAATTCTTATTAATGGGATTCGTTCTTTTTGGGGTCTCGTCAGATTTATGCGGATTTACAACGTTAAGCACTTAATGTTACCAAACAGCGCTTTGGGTAGGTTTTAATGAAGCAGGAAGAATGAATGGAGATATTTCCTGTTAGAATGACATATTCTTTTAATAAGAAGGAGATGTTACATTGAGTAAAGGGAAAGTGATTGTTGGGTTACTTGGTGCATCACTATTAGTTTCAGTGCCGTTTATTTATAATCAGGCTTTGGGTGCAGAAAATAGAATGAAATCAGAGATTCACCAAGAAGTTACTTATGAACCAGAAGTATTTAATTACAACGATTTAGTACGTCTAATATCCAATAGTTTAATTGAAACAGGCTATGGTCTAAGTGTAAGTCATAAAGAGTTACCAGATAATCGACATTTAATACAAGTAAAATTACCGAGATATAATGTTACCCAAAAGGTCACAAAGGAACTAATGCAACGAATTGAAAATGTAATAAGTGCGAATAACTTTGATAAAAGGAACTTATTAATTAAGGTAACGAGTTATATTGATAAAGCTGAACAGTCTTCCCCACAGGAACAAGAAGAATTAGATACATTTTACAAGGAACTTAATAGAGATGGAGGATTTTTTGAACAGGTTGGAAAAGAGTTAGACAAAGCTGGATACTCTTATGAAGCTGGATACGGTATAGTTGGTATGGTTTATTCTACAAATGATGTAAGTTTAAAAATTATTGCAGAAAATGAAGAAGTAACGGAGAAAATACAAGTTGAAATAAATCGCATTTTCAAAGATAAAATTACAAAGTTTAAATTAGATGGTGTGACATTTACTGTTAAAGCAATCCATATTAATGAGCTAAATTAGTGAACTAAATGATACTTAGTTGAATAGAACATACAAATCCATACAAAATAACGTTTCCCAAATGAAAATTTGGAGACGAACTCAAAGGCCACTAATGATGTTAAATCAACGTTCGTGGCTTTTCTTATGAACATTGTTTATGCGTTGTTTTATGCACTTTTGTTAAAAGTCAGTCATAGCAAAGGTTTTGAAGTATTTGAAGTAATGTTGCACCATCGTCTTTGATGAATAAATAAAAATTGAAGTCTTATCGTGTAAATCCGCATAAATCTGACGAGTCCCCTTATTGTGCTAACGGAGGCTTTAATGGAGCAACGAAAAAAGCCTAATTATATTCATAGTGCAAAATAACTCCTAAAGTAACACCATTACAGATCCCGGCCCCTAACTCTTTGGAAATTGTGAAGAAATGTACTTAAACTCCCATGAAAGAACTTAATCATTTTTCATTTTCTGTGGTGTAGCGCTGGTTCTTGCGCTACATGGATGGCTAACCAGGCAGGTTAGTTGAAGAAGAAGGGATATTTATAAGAATGTTGAAGTAGTACTATAAATATCGTTCATCTAAGAAGAATTTATCTATATTATTTAATAACAGGTAATGCCTAATTGATAAGGGGGAGAAATATGAGGAACAAAATGATTATGTTGATTTCTATGCTATTTTTAATGACACTTGTCGGTTGTAACAATATTGATAAGGAAGAAATACGTGAGGTAAGTTCTACTTTTTCATTGCCCATTACTTTGGGTGATGGGACAGAAGGAGAGTATTTGTTGATTGGCGAAGAAGGGAGAGTTGGTTTTTTGGTTGGTACGGGTAAAAAAGGTGAGGTAGTAGAAGAAAAGATTATTGCTAATAAAGAAAATAAGTATATGTGGTATTTTTGGGGAGATAAAGATAGTATCAGTGGTAATTTTAAAGTTGTTGGAACTGACAAAGAAGGGAAAGAACATCCCGTGTTGGTATCTGGCAATGATACAGTATGGCAATATTCCAATACTTCCATTAGCCCTAATAATGGTGCGGATTCCCATATCCCATCGAATATGATGTTCCCTACAAGTGGATTATGGAAATTAGAAATATATTTTAATGAGAAATTATTTGGGGAAATTGTTATAAACGTCGAAGAAAGTTAAAATTATATTCAACTAATAGGTGATTTAATGAAATAAGGAGTACAAAAATAATCAAACTATATAAAAAATCTAATACTAAATAAAAAAGGCTAAACTCAATTTTGATTAATATTTTTTAGAATGGAGTTTGTTTAATTAGCTATTAAAAAAATCTGATTTCAAGCATTACTCAATAATAGAAAGGCTCAGGAGTTGTTTTCCTAAGCTTTTTTGAGGTTGTAACTGAAAGAAAAGTTATGAATATAGCATTGGTTTTATGTATTCAAAAAGATTCCTTTGTTGGCGTTCGGTACACCCAAGACATGTATCGAAAGAACCTTTTTTAAGTTGCAGGAGAAGGTTTCGACAATAATTTTGAAGTTAAAAAGGAAACAAAAAATCCCCAGTGCAATACTGGGAGACGGTTTGTCAGGTAAATCATTTTTACTTTTCTAGATAATCTGCATGTAATGGCGGTGGCACTAACTAACCTTTAAAAAAGGTCACTGAGTGAAGTGATCTTAATGAGGGAGGCTGTGACGGTCAACTAACGCCACAACCGAGTTAAGTGCGTGCGATACACTCAATTTTAATGTATGCAAATTAAGGTTACCTATACATTAAAAAAGCCGCATCATCACACCCTAAAGCGTTTGGAAGGCTAATTATGTAATAGTGGGATAGCGTTGTGCAAAACAACTTGGGGCGATGCAATGTAACAGGTTGCTATCCCAGAATCAATATATGTAATTTAAGTTGAAAACATTACAACTATAAAAATGTGTGTAAATGAAGAAAAAAGCCATCATTAAGCAATTTAAAGAATTGGAAAAATGCAAAACATTTGAGGGATTAAATAGATCACTTCCAATTAAGAAGTGATCTAAATAATTTATCCTTAAGGAACCTTAGGAGTAAAGGTCCATAGGGAGTTACAGGTCCTCAAGGAATAACAGGTTACTTTCAGTTTATGTATTAATTAAAGATATTGTTAGGCGTTGTACTTTATAGAAAAAAACAAAGCGAATGATATCTCAGTATTCCTGCCTTAGGTGAGATAGGACATTAAAAAGGTCAGATAGGTTAAAAGTATAAATTACCTCAAATCGAAGATTTTGATAGGGAATAAAAAATAAAGGGTCACTTTAAATAAAAGTGACCCTAGTACAAAAGGTAAAAGAAAGGCTAGACATTTTCAACTTGCGATTAGTTAAAAATTAATCTTTAAGTTTGTGTAACTAATTCTACAGCTTCTACTACTAATGGAGTTCCGGCTGAGATTGTGCCAGTAACACCGTTAAAAGTTAACTCTGTTGCAGAAATTGTATACGATCCACCTTCTTGCAATACACCGTTGATATAGAAATTATAGTAGCCGTGTGTTACTACCGGAAAAGCAGTCGCAGCAGTTCCACTATCATTTAGAAAGGCAGTTGCAGGGATTGTAGTACCATCAGCAACTGTTAAATCAGCTGCTAACACATCAAAAAATCTTGTGGAAGTACCATTTACGTTTACATGAATATTAATAATTGAAAGTGCCATTTTTTTCACCTCCTTTCAAGGGAAAAAGAATAATTTAGCAGATTCTCATATCATTTTTGTTGGAAACCCAATGATTCAATAATGATAGGGGTTCCGGCAAAAATAGTTGCATTAAATGAGTTAAGGATTAACGAATCTGGGGTTACTTTATAAGCACCGCCTTCTTGCATCACTGCATTAATGTAAAGATTGACATAGCCATTGGGATTAAAAAGTTTGAATTCTGATACTGGATCGCCATTATCATCTGTAAATAAGTTAGCTAGAAGGGTTACTCCATTTGTTAAATCAATATCTTCTGTAACAATATAGAAATATCTATTTATCGTTGGAATAATAGTTCCTTCAGGGATAACCACTGGCGGAGGTTGAATAGAACATATATCAACAGCTTTTATACGGGGCAAAAAAACTCGGTTATTTTCACAACAACTGTCACAAATCAAATTTTGTGGGTCCATCTTTTTCATTATTTGTCACCTCCATTCCGTAATATGTTAGTAACCCCGTAAGTTATAGGCGCTTGTTACTTATTAATTAAGAAAACTGTTCATTCACTAATATTCTATGAATTAATGTTGAAAGGTGATTGGTAATATGTCTATTAAGAGAAAAAAATAATATTTTTTAATAAAAAGATGGGATTTTTAAAATACCTAAAATTAAATGAAAGCTATGAAAATGGAATTTTGAAGAATACGGGGAGATAGATTTTTACCTTGTTACTGAGCAATCTGAGGAAAGTAACTATAAAGAGGCTGGAACATAACTAAATGGTTCCTTCGAAAAGTCTTATAATTTCTAAACTAACAAAACACGATAAATAGAAAAAAACGAACTATTCCGAACACTTCATAAGCGTTTCATTGAATAGGTGGTACAAATCGCTGGCTGTAATCAATTTTGTAAACGAAAACATGAAAATGATCACTTCTACATCGAAGTGACCAAGAATGAAAGTTGTATTTTAATGGAGCGGATTAAAGGAAAAGAAATAAAAGATATTTATAAGAACGCTCAGAATTTGGTTTATGAAGTTTTAATGTTTATTCAAAGCGTACATTTTCGGAAATTCCTTTTATCTTATCCCAATGCAAAATTTGTATCTCATTATCTTCTCGACTGATAATACCTTTTTCTGCCCAGTCCTTTAGGATACGATTTAAATGTCTTTTTGTAGTACCAATTAATGAGGCAACATCATCTAAAGAATTTGTATTTATGTATTGATTTACATGTGTTGGGGATTCAACACTACATAAATAAGCTGCTAAACGTACATTTACTGGTGAAAGCGCATTTACTCTAGATGAAATTGTGCAAGTTAGGAGCTTATATGCTAACTCTTTCAATAATAATTGATTAAATTTACTATCAATTTTTAAATGAGCTTCGTACACTTCTAATGGAATAATTAAAACTTCACATGGTTCTACTGCGATACAGTTTGAAACAATCAAACAATCTGTAAATATTTCAATATCGCCCATAATCGCGGGTTGTTGGCAATACCTTAATAGTAACTCTTTTCCAGTCACTTCTAAACTAGACACCATATACCTTCCTGAAAGTAAAAAATAAATGCCATCTATCTTGTCTCCCGCTTTTAGAATGTATTCATTAGGTTGAAAAGAACATACAAGAAGGGACGAAGTTAGTTCTTGTGTAAAAGTATAGTGATAAATAGATTGAAATAGACTTTGATTCATTTTTTCCTCCGAGACATCTGTCCTGTATTAATATTATTAATTTTAATATAGTTTTAGATAAATAATAAAGAGGTAGGGATTATTCAAATGAACTTTGTATTCGATTTAGATGGAACACTTTGTTTTGATGGTAAAAGTATTGATAGAGAAATTATTGAAGCACTTCAAGAATTAAAGTTAGCAGGGCATCAAGTGATTTTTGCCTCAGCTAGACCGATCCGTGACTTAGTACCTGTCATACCAAAGAGTTTTCATGAAGGTCTAATGGTTGGAGGAAATGGTACATTTACATATGATAATGGACGAATTCAAGTGAAATATTTTGAACAACAACTTCTAGATAAACTCATTACACTTATTCATCGACATCAGTTGAAATATTTAGCAGATGGTCAGTGGGATTACTCCTATACAGGTGATATCACGCATCCTATTTATCGCAATATCAATAAAAATAATTCAACAAATATTCCGTTGAAACAATTACTACCAGTCTGTAAATTAGTTTTATTCCAAGCAAATGAGGAAGTGTTAAAAGAGCTTCAATCAATCTCAGTCATAGTTACACAGTACAAAACTGAGGACGCTATCGACATTAGCCCTCTAGGTATTAATAAAGTAAGTGGACTTCATATGTTGAACATTCAACAGTTTATTGCTTTTGGGAACGATAGCAACGACAAATGTTTGTTTGAACACGCTGTGCATAGTGTATGCGTGGGGAGTAATGATGTGAAAAGTTATGCGAATGAAATTATTGAACGAGTAGATGTAGCGAAGAAGATTCGTGAACTAATTAGTAAATATGATTTAAAAATATGCCTTTAGGTAAAGAAATATTTTCTGATTCCTATTTAGAATGTAATGATTTAAGAATAATAATAAGCTACTGCGTGTGATGATGTGGATTAATAAATATTTTACCATTTTTTCAGCGTTACTAATAATAGAAATATTGAAGGGCTTTGGAAATATTCCTAAGCCTTTTTGAGGTATTCTAATGAAAGAAAAATTTATGAAAATAGCATTGGTTTTTATGTATTCAAGAAGATATTTTTTGTTTTAGAGAAATGGGAAAATAGCAAATTAAAGGATTGGAAAAATACGGAGTATTTAATTAATTCAAAGGTCACTAGGGACAGTGACACGAAGCCAATAAATTTTTAAGGTGCAGTGCGGAGCTAAGCTAATTTGCTTAACATTAGTATAAATATGTTGTTATAACAGGTTTTGTATAGTGGGTGACCTAGAAAATCGAATTTTAAGAACCGTAACGGTGAGGTTTTACAGTTTATTTTTTCTAAACATTATGAAGATGTTAAAGGGATAGCACGTGCGATAACAATTAGGGGCAATGCAAGATGTTGCTATCCCGAAATAAATATATGTAATTCGAATTGAAAACATTACAATGGGTATTTCCTGAAAGTTGGAAGTGACCAATAATAACCCTATAAAAATTTTATGTTTTTGAGGTGAAAAAAGCTGCGAAGAATGAAATTTACTGATCACACTATTATTTTATGCTCCATAATTAGAAGCATTTAGATATTTTTTAATTGAAATAAAAAACTGCGGCGCTCGCCAACGCCACAGTCTTTAGTTAGTGTGAGACATCTAAGACATTCTTAGAATGTACAGATTCAAGAAAATTTATTCATTTAAAAAAGATACAGCATGTGTTTCTACACAATACCGAAAAGCCATGACGGTCAACCAACGCCACAACCTATATAAGTGCGTGCGATACACTCAATATTAATTTGTCCTAATTAAGGTAACTTATACATTAACATCATCACACTAAATTTCAGAAAAATGTCTAGGAGGGCTTATTACTCTCAAAAACTTCTTCGGTATAAGCATTTACAGTTTTTTCTTTAGCTTCTTTTTGCTCACTAGCTGGAGCTTCTTCTTTAGATACAGCTTCTTCCTCGCTACATGCATTTAGTATTAATGTAGACAATACTCCTATATAAAATATTTTCTTCATTGTTTAACCTCCTTTAGTGTTATCATTTTGATGATTTAACATTAAATATACAGATAAAAAACAGACAACTGTTAATTAATTATCTGTTTTGAATGAGCGTGATAGTCGTATAGCTAGCCTAATTTTAAAAATTTGATTGAATGGTAGAAATAAGAATAGCCACTATAAATGCTCGGAGTTTTGTGGGTTTAGTCATGAGCAATTTATAGCGGCTGAAAGGAATTACATATTATTAAGTATGCTTGTATCAAATTTATTTTATACGTAGGGAGAATAAATCATTTTGAATACGTGGAGCAACTTCATTTTTTATGTAGGAACTATGTTGATACATAATAATAATCCCAAAAATGTTTAGTATAATAATAGCCTGATTTCCAATACTAAACGTGTTTAAATATTTTGCATTAAGAAAGGAGGCTTTTATTAGTGAGATTTCTAACATGGGGTGTAATTGGAGCTGTTATTTTGGTAGTAGCTAGAGGATTTCAAAATGGTACTCTTCAACAGTTCATTTCAAATAAATTAAATCTACAGAAGGCTCAACAAATGATGCAGCCAATACAAAAAATGTCTCAGCCATTGCAGCAAATGTCTCAGCCTTTACAACAGATGAACCAATCTTCACAACAATCTAAGCAACCTCAACAACAAACAAACCAACCCTCACAACAAATGAATCAATCATTACAATCGATCAACTGGTAGTTCATCACAACAATAATGTATAAAAATGAACAATTGCTATGAATAAAGGCTTAGGAATATCTCCTAAGCCTTTCAAATTTAATTATAGTATCTAACGTACATCATATTGGATGTAATAAAAATTAGGAATCAGTCAATGCATTATGAAATCGTATTTACTGAAGAAGAAACAGATGTCTTAATAGCGAAAATAAAGAAAGAATTGATTATATTCAACAATTTTCTTTGAAGAGCATATAGAGGATATAAACGATCTTATTGATAGCTCTAGATTTGAATACACCGTAGAAGAAAGAATGCAAGATGAAGCTGAATGGCGTGCAGAGATGATGATGGAAGAAAGCAGATTAGGAATATACGCTTGATTTAAATATTATTACTACTAAAGTCACATCTAACAAGGGTGTGGCTTATTAATATATTTTGAATAAAAATAACAAATAAATTTGTTAAATAAGTTAAATAAATTTATAATAGTCCTAATTAAAATTTATGATATGGTTTCATGTTCTAAGACGTTTATCAATATCTCGTGTGTCAAAAACCACACTGTAAAGATGACTTTAAGATAGAGAGGAAGAGTCAACCAAATGCTTAAAAACGCAAACAATCAGGGTGAGGTATTGGATACTGAGAATATTTTAGGAAAATATAAGGAGAATATAGAATTAATTCAACAGTTATTAAAACAACTTGAGCTGGTCATTACTAAAATGCAAAGTGAAGGATTGGTTGAAATAGAAAAGTTGGCTAATGAATTAAGTATGTTACAGAAACTCTCAACAAGTATAGAATTTAAAGCTAAGTGTCTTATTTGTAATAACGGTGAAACCATCGAGACATCAACACCTAAATAAAAATCTAGATCAAGTTACATCCAATTGAAGTGAACCCCAAAAATTGGACTTTAACCAGAATGAAGAAATTCATTCTGGTTTTTTTAGAGATTGTAATAGGGAATTAAATCCAAATAAAATGAATTTGAGGTATTATTCAACTAACGGCGCAGAATAGTTGAAGAAGGAGAATGTTCAGATTAAATAGAATAGATATGATAATGGCTCTTACTAGTTGGCTTACAAATCAGGTGTTCAAAAGTAAGATGAAATGAAAGGAGGAATAATAATGGAAACTAATGTAATTCAAAAAATTGGACAAATTGGAGTACCAATAAAGAATGTAGAAAAAGGAATTGAATTTTATAAAAAAGTATTAGGGTTAACCCTTCTTTTTAGTACAGAAAGTATGGCATTTTTTGAATGTAATGGGCAACGACTTCTTCTTTCACTTCCTGAAAAAGATGAATTTGCAAATTCGAGTTCTGTTATCTATTTTCAGGTCGAAGATATAAAAAAAACCTTCGAAGAATTGCTTGAAAAGGGAGTATCCTTTATCGACCAACCACATGTCGTTGCGAAAATGGGAAATACAGAAACGTGGATGGCTTTCTTTAAAGATACTGATGGAAATACACATGCTTTAATGTGCGAAGTACAAATTTAATTCGTAATATCTTCTTTTAATAACTTAATGGCAGTTTAGTTTAATAAGAATCAATGGTAAAATGATGAGAATTAATTATGCTATGGAGCTGGTCAGTTGTAATTTTATAAAGGAGTTGTGAGAAGTTGAAATATCGTAAAGCAAATGTCGTTGATATTGATAAATTGGTGGAGTTAAGAAAAAAGCAATTAGTTGATGAAGGGATAGAACCTAATATAGATATTGATAGAGAATTATATGTTTTCTTTAAAAATAAACTAAGTGATGGTACTTTAATTCAATGGCTAGTGGAAGATAATGAAGAAATTATAGCTTGTGGTGCAGTAGTTTTTTATGAATTTCCACCTTGTTACACCAATAAGACTGGAAAAAAGGCTTATATCACAAATATGTATACTAATGAAAATTATCGTGGGCAAGGAATCGCAACAAAGCTGTTAACTAAATTAGTTGATGAAGTTAAGATTTCAGGTATTTCACAAATCTGGCTTGGGGCTTCAAAAATGGGTAGACCAGTGTATAAGAAGTTTGGTTTTATGGAAACTAATGACTTTCTAGAATTAAATATTTTTTAATAATTTGTGAAATATAACACTTAAACTAAACCAGCTAATAGATTGATTGTCAATAAAAATCTTTTAAATTAAAAAACACTTCATGCTATACTAAAAAGCGCAACCCAAATAACCCTCCGAATTCAATTTGGAAGGTTTTTGTTTTATTTGAAAATTCTGTAACTACATGGTTTCTTGGAATGGTGTTTTCGTTTTTAAAATCGCATAAATCCAATGTAAAAGCTTATTTGCACAAGCAATAATGGCTACTTTATATGGCTTTCCTTCCTCACGTTTTAAATCGTAGAAGGCTCGTAATCGCTTATTTCGTGCGACAGTTTCAGGTGTTGTTTTCTTTTTCCGACTATCTCGAATAGAACAACGAACAGCTGTATAAAGCATATGGCGAAGCCTAGCCGCGTTTGGTAATGTGATTTTTCGTGCCTTTAAAGCGACCTGATTCAAACACACTGGGATCTAGTCCTGCAAAGGCTACTAACTTTTTCGGATGATTAAATCGATCAATTTCTCCGATTTCTGAAATAATCGCGCCCTTTTATTTATTGCCTTTTTTTAATTTAGGTCTTGATAATGTAAAAAAGTTTAACCGTTTATAAAAAAGACGAACTAGGATTTCGGTTTTTCTTGTGGAACAACTGATTGTCTTTGAAGGAGAGAGCTACCGCCTGAAGCATACCCTGATGCGCCAAAAGTGATTGTAGCAACTGGAAATTCACCAAGGATTTTTGATGATCCGACCAGGGAATTCCACTTGACAAAACACAAGCTATCCCATAAGCCATGAAATAGCTGCCTGGGACGGCCCTGTTTGAGTTTAACTAGAGTTTTTACTTGAAGGGAATGATACCTGCTATATTTCGTATCCGTTTTCTTTTAAATACAACTCACCTGCTACGCATAGCTCCTCAAGCTCTCGAATGCCCATATATCTATTGTTCCAGGGCGTTACCTTTTCTTCCGTTAGTGAATAGGAGTAGACCAAAGCAGTCTGTTCATATGTCTCATCATCCGGATTTTCATACCGCTCGCATAGGTCCATAACAGAATTGTACACCCCCAATGCACTCGCATTGTACTTTTCGGATGTATATAGTCTTAAATATTTGAATTGGTTCAGTGATGTTGCTCTTTCGATGGATTCAAGCAGAATTTTTCTTCCAAAGCCTTTGCTCCGCCATTTAGGCAAAACACCGTACCAACTGAGCCATACGGAATCTCTGTCAGCTTCTACAGTATAAATGCCCGAAATCCCTATGGCAGTTTCATTCTCGTACACAATCCAATAAGCATAGCCCGGATCATTGTTATCAATAGAATTTTTGATGTGCAGAATATCAGGCGAATCCGAAAAGATTTCCTTTTGAATGGTATAGGCCAGTTTTAAATTCTGTTGAGTAACTTCTATAAAATGCATGATTGTAGCACCTCGATTAATTTCATTATAGTTGTTGAAAATATTTGCTCTCTTCTTACTTGGAAATTCCTCGCCAAAAGACTGTCCAAGTCGACTCTAGCTTCTCGTTAATTCGCTCTGGACTTGAATCATAGAGTAACTCCAGCATCAAGGCATCAACAATCCCAGTAAATGCACTAGCCGGAATAGAGGGTTGTTCCTTATAGATCTCTTCTTCCTTCATCCACTCAGCGAACTTCACTTCAAGCATCTCCATGACTTGGTCTTCAATGGCAAAGACTTCATTTACTATCACATGATAAAGATGTTCGGGCGGAAAGAAGGAGATACGCAGCCAGAATTTCATGCGCTCGTCTAACTGAAATAGTTCTTTAACCATCACTAGATATGCATGTAATGATTTCTCCGGCGAATCATTTTTATGATTATTAAAGAACGTAAGCTTTGTGTTCAACTCAACCTCACCGGCATCACGTATAACCTGAAGAAATAAATCATCTTTGCCTTTGAAATGGGAGTATAAGGATTGCTTCTTCAATCCAACTTCTTCGGCTATTTTCGAAAGAGAAGCCCCTTCATATCCGTGAATGGTAAAGTATTTCAGTGCTGCCCGTTTAATCTCATCACTTTTCATTGAATACCACTCCTTATTTACTTACGAACGTTCGTAAATAATCGTAGCAAATCAAAGAACAGAAATCAATATAATTAACAGAAAAATAACATGTATAATGCCCTATAGCCCTCACCTGTATCCAGTCGAAGGATTGGTCCGTCGCCTCCTTCCGCCGCACCTTCATATATATTATTAATCTGAATAAAATTATTTGACCACTATAACATTTAAGAACGTTTTATTTGAGGAGGAAATAAGTTATGGAATCAGCAAAACGAGTAAACATTGTATCAGTAAGGTTAGCGAAAGAATCAAGCATGTTATACAAAGTTCACTGTATCCGTAGTCCACAAAACTAAGTTGAGTGAGACTAACTAAAGTTTGTGAAGTATTCTACTTAAACTCCCATGAAAGAACTTAATCATCTTTCATTTTCTGTGGTGAAGTGCTTATTTTTGCGCTTCATGGATGGCTAACGTGGTGCTTTAGTGCAACAAGGATTTCAAATGGTCCCCAAACGACGACGCTTTGGGCGCTTTTTTTCTTCAACTAATGTCGCAGGTTACTTAAAAAAAGGATGGATAACACTTTTCTAAATCGGGAAGATTAGAAAAGAGGTGGATTTATTTTGAAAAAACTATATGCACTGATTTTAATTCCTCTCCCAGCCGTAGTATTCAATACTTGTTCTGAATACATTTTCTTCTTCTGTGGTGTAGCGTTGGTTTTTGCGCTACATGGATGGCTAACGGGTGCTTTAATTGAACAGAGAAACATTAATAATCAATCTTTTTTATAGAAAACAGTTATTAAGTAAAAAAGAAGCTGTCATTTTGATCAACCTCAAAACGACAGCTTTTTATATGCAGTAAATTAAGGTTTTGAGTGGTTTCTAAACAAACTTTATTCTAAACCAATGCTAGGGTACTACTTAGTTGTGTGCAGACAATCATTAGAATTCTTTTGTTATTATTAATCTACGTTATATATTTGCACACAAAAATATTTATTCCTATACCTTTGAACTAGCTTTAATCTTTTTTCGATGTCGTTGCACTTTTGCTATGGTACCGCAACCGCA
>NZ_JBFTHS010000075.1:0-16103 GCF_056394365.1 Lysinibacillus sp. 10T31 | reverse complement strand
CCTTTCTATCCACGATTTTGGGCGGGCTATCCATTTTTCTCGGCTTTCTACCCACAACTTTGAGCGACTCTATCCACCTTTCTCATCTATCTACCCACGACTTTGAGCGAGCTATCCAGCTTTCTTCACTTTCTATCCACGATTTTGAGCCGGCTATCCACCTTTCTCGCCTTTCTACCCACGATTTTGGGCGGGCTATCCATTTTTCTCGGCTTTCTACCCACGACTTTGAGCGAACTCTATCCACCTTTCTTCACTTTCTATCCACGATTTTGACTCAGCTATCCAGCTTTCTCTCCTTTCTATCCACGATTTTGAGCAGCCTATCCACCCTTCTCGGCTTCCTATCCACGACTTTGAGCGAGCTCTATCCACCTTTCTCATCTTTCTACCCACGACTTTGAGCGCGCTATCCACCTTTCTTCACTTTCTATCCACGATTTTGAGCCAGCTATCCACCTTTCTCGCCTTTCTATCCACGATTTTGGGCGGGCTATCCATTTTTCTCGGCTTTCTACCCACGACTTTGAGCGCGCGCTATCCAGCTTTCTTCACTTTCTATCCACGCTTTTGAGCTGCCTATCTACCTTTCTCGCCTTTCTATCCACGATTTTGRGCSGGCTATCCATTTTTCTCGCCTTYCTATCCACGACTTTGAGCGAGCTCTATCCACCTTTCTCTCCTTTCTATCCACGATTTTGGGCGGGCTATCCATTTTTCTCGGCTTTCTACCCACAACTTTGAGCGACTCTATCCACCTTTCTCATCTATCTACCCACGACTTTGAGCGAGCTATCCASCTTTCTTCACTTTCTATCCACGATTTTGAGCCAGCTATCCACCTTTCTCTCCTTTCTATCCACGATTTTGAGCCAGCTATCCACCTTTCTCGCCTTTCTATCCACGATTGTTGAGCCGGCTATCCACCTTTCTCACTTTCTACCCAAGACTTTGAGCGAGCTCTATCCACCTTTCTCATCTATCTACCACTTTGAGCGCGCTATCAAGCTTTCTCCACTTTCTACCCACGATTTTGAGCGCGCTATCCCCATTCGTCGTCATACAGAGCACTCGCAAAAAAAAAACTGAACAGCCAATGCCATTCAGTCGTTTTTTCGTAGTAAATATAAAAAATAGGGTGCGCCGATACATGCTACGACAATACCTGCTGGCACTGTCGCACTTGAGATAGCTACACGGCCAATCGTATCCGCTAGCATTAGTAAGCTTGCACCGATAAACAATGTGAGGGGTAAAAAGAATTGGAAGCGCGGTCCGACAAGCTGTTTTGCAATATGTGGAGCCATTAGACCGATAAAGGCAATGCCTCCTGTGACCGATACAGCTGCTGCTGCTAATGCTACGGAGACAACTAATAATTGCAGACGCTCTCGTTCGATATTTAACCCTAAGCCAACCGCCGTTTGTTCTGTCATCGCCAGTACATTTAACACATTTGCTTTATAAAAAATAAATGGAATGCCAAGCACAAGCCAAGGTAATAAAGCCCAGAAAAATGGCCAATCTGTTCCCCATATATTGCCGGCAAGCCATTGCGAAATAAATTGCACATCGCTACGCTCAGCGGAGGAAATTAACATTATCATTACACCCGATAAAGCAGATGCTACACCTACTCCGACTAAAATGAGCTGGACCGGCTGCACACCTTTATTGCGCTTATAGGAGAAAAAGTAAATGCAGAATGCCGTTAATAAAGCGCTACAAAATCCTACAAGTGGTAACACATACGCAAAGTTAGGTAAATCTCCATTAACAAGGAGATAAAAAAGCGTAATCCCAACACCTGCACCTGCATTAATCCCAATAATACCGGGGTCAGCTAAGTCATTACGGGTCACTCCTTGCAAAACCGCACCAGCTAATGCTAACGCCATCCCTGCAGCTGCTAGCACAAACAATCTTGGTAAACGCACAGAAAACAATACGAATGATTCTTTGAAGCTACCGTCTCCCATTAGAATTGGTATTATACGATCAATCGAAACCGAAGCTGCTCCCATTGAAATACCCATTACAAAAATAACTATGGTTAATAGTATCCAAGCCATTAACCATCTACGTTGTTTTTTTCGTCCGACATTAAACAATTTGACGACCTCCCTTTCGAACAAGAAGTAAGAAAAACGGAAGGCCAATTATTGAAATAATTGCAACTACCGGCGTTTCATATGGAGCATTAATCATTCTACCTGCAAAATCCGCAGTCACCATCAACCACCCACCGATAATGGCACTCATCGGTAAGACGAATCGATAGTCTGTCCCAACAATGGCGCGGACAATGTGTGGCACCATTAAACCAACAAATGCTAAATTACCTACTAGCGCAACTGCGGAGCCTGCAAGAACTACAACGACAAACATCATAATTCCTTTAATAACTGTTGTATTTTGCCCTAACCCAACGGCTACTTCTTCATTTAAACTTAAAATGGTTAGCTGACGACTAAACACAAACGCTATCACTAATCCTATTAAAATAACAGGAACAATTATTAAAGCTTGCCATGTAGTGCCAATTAAACCACCACTCGTCCACATCGAAACATCTTTTGAAATTTTAAATAATATTCCCGTACCATCTGCTATTGCTTGTAATAAAGCGGAAACAGCTGCTCCAGCTAAGACTAACTTTAATGGAGAAAAGCCATTCTTAGTTGAAGCGCCAATACCATAGACAACAATCATCCCTACACCTGCACCTACGAAACATGCAAAAATAAAGATATAATACGACGTATTTGGGATGAATGCCATCGTCAATGCAAGCGCTGCATTCGCACCTGCTGTGAGGCCAAGAAGTCCCGGATCTGCTAATGGATTTCTAGTAACCCCTTGCATAATAGCCCCAGCAACTGCGAGTGCACTACCTACAAAAATAGCAGCAATAATTCGTGGAAATCGAATTTCTCGTAAAATAGAATAATGCTTACCGCCGTCTTGTCCAACAATTGCTTGATAGACATCTTCAATACTCGTATTTGCCGCGCCGACACATAGTGAGAGCGTAACTGTCACCGCTAATAAGATCAGTACAAGCAATACTTGAAGCCAAAATGGGAAATGTCGAAACTTTGTCATTTGCCTTCGCTACTCTCTACTGAAATTATTGTAAAAATTTCTTTTCAAAGAAATCTAGTTGATAATCTAAAGTGATTGGGTCATTAAAGTAAAATTCGTTGGCGTTCACTTCAAATAAATGACCATTTTTCTCAGCCTCTAAATCTTTAAACCATGCAGCATTTTTAATGGCGCTATTCTCACCTTTAAATGTACTAAAAATCACATAGTCACCCGCATAATCCCCTAATACCTCTTGAGAAATGGCTAAATAACCTGGTTTTAAAGCACCTTCCTTCACTTTCTCAGGCATTTTCAAGCCCATTTCTTGATATAAAATTTCTGTTCCACGACCCCAGTTATCTCCATAAACATACAATTGTTTATTGAACATTTCTGCAACAGTAACCGTTGCATCTTCGCCGATTTTTTCTTTAATTTTAGTACCCGCTTCTGCAGCACGCTCTTTAAAATCTTTTACCCAATCAGTTGCTTCTTTTTCTTTATTAACAGCCTTACCGATTTCAATAAATTGCTGTAAATAATCTACTTTACCATAAGTAAATAATACGGTTGGTGCGATTTCTGCTAATTTATCCGCATTTTCAATACCATTTAAACCAATAATCAAATCTGGTTCAAGCTCGATAATTTTTTCGATATCCGTATTCTCAACAACTATTGCATCTTTAATATCATCTTGGAAGTTTGGATTATCTGCAGCCCAAGAATCAACACCTACAACATTAACGCCAAGCTTTAGCAAATCTCCAACAAATGAAGATAACACAACTACACGTTTTGGATTAGCTGGTACTTCAATAGGACCTGATTCTGATTGATACGTAATCGTTTCTGCAGATGCTTTATCTTTAGAGCCCTCATCCGCCTTCTCTTCTTTATTGCCGCACGCTGCAAGCACTAGTACGACCATCATAAACATTGGTAATAGCCACTTTTTCATAAATAAATCTCCTTTTACACCGTTTGTAGTAAGTTATATGTAATGCACATTGGTTTATCTGTACGCGGATCCTTACCAATGACTGCATCAATATTAAACACTTTTTCTAATACTTCAGGTACCATGACTTCCTCTGCAGTACCAAACTTCACAAGCTCTCCTTTTGACAGCGCAACGATAAAATCTGAAAAACGTGCTGCCTGATTTAAATCATGTAGCACCATAACAATTGTGCGACCCTCTTCTTCGTTAAGCTTGTGAAGTAATTCCAAAACCTCTAACTGATGGGCCATATCTAAATACGTTGTTGGCTCATCTAAAAAAATAATATCGGTCTCTTGCGCTAATGCCATCGCAATCCACACCCGTTGACGCTGTCCACCTGATAAGGCATCAACCGTGTTCTGACGAAAGTCATCCGTTTTAGTTACCTTTAAGGCCCAGTCAATCATTTCTTTATCCTTTTGCGATAAATTACCGAAGCCTTTTTGATATGGAAATCGACCGTAGGATACAAGCTCTTCCACTGTTAAACCATGTGCACTTTCCGGGCTTTGTGGCAAGATGGCGAGTTCTTTCGCCAATTCTTTTGTGTTCATCTCGGAAATATTTTGACCGTCTAATATGACCTGTCCACTTTTATGCTTCAAAATTCTTGTAATAGCCTTTAAAAGTGTTGATTTGCCACAGCCATTGGAACCAATAATGGTCGTTATTTTACCGTCTGGAATTTGTAGCGATAAATCATGCACAATCGTTTTGTCCTCATAGCCGATACGAATCGATTCAACTTGTAAACGCACAACATAACCTCTCTTTCCTTTTACTTCTTTCCATGCTATGATAACGATTAATCGATAATGATAATCATTATCACTAAAGTTAGTCTAGTTTTCCTATAAAGTTTTGTCAAATACTTTTTTATTATTTTCAAAGGATGTGGTGATATAAATGCAACATATATACGATGTAACTATTATTGGTGGTGGCCCTGCAGGTCTATATAGTGCCTTTTATAGTGGTTTACGAGGATTGAAGACGAAGTTAATTGAGAGTCAACAACAGCTTGGTGGGAAAGTTTTACTTTATCCTGAAAAGCTAATTTGGGATATTGGTGGTCACCCTCCTGTTTTAGGCGAACAATTTGTAAAACAGTTAATTGCACAGGCAAAAACTTTTGATCCAACCGTTTTAACAGGCACAAAAGTCGATTTTATCGAACGCCAAGATGATATTTTTGTTCTACATACTGCGCAAGGAGATAAACATTATTCTAAAACCGTTCTTTTAGCAGTTGGTGGTGGAATTATAAACCCTCAAAAGCTTTCACTAGAAGGTGCAGAAAAATATGAAATGACTAATTTACACTATACTGTGCAGTCTTATCGACACTTTGTGGACAAGGAAATCATTATTTCAGGAGGCGGAAATGCGGCTATTGACTGGGCAGTTGAACTTAGTCCTATCGCTAAAAATGTAACTGTAGTTTATCGTAAAGATAAGTTATCTGCCCATGAAGCAACAATACAAGAGGCTTTAGATGCTGGCGTAAAGATTGAATGCCATACAACTATTTCAAAATTGACTGCTAATGCTGACAAAACAGCGATTCAATTAGTGACGTGTGAAAACTCAAAAACAAAGCAAAGCTATACGCGTCAAATCGATGAAGTAATTGTTAGTCATGGCTATAACCGCGAAGCATCATTAGAGTTAGATCAAGCAATCACCATTCCTAAAAAAGATGATTACTATTTCGAAGGGAAAGCAACGGGAGAAACTGAGCAGGCTGGTATTTTTGCAGCAGGTGATATTTTAGCGTTTGAAGGAAAAATTAATCTCCTTCTAGGTACTTTCCAGGATGCAGCCAATGCCGTGAACTCTATTAAAACGTATTTAGAGCCTACTGCCTATCGTCATGGGGTCGTGTCATCACATAATGAAGTATTTAAAGAGAAAAATCGCTCTATTATTGAAAAGCAACTTAAATAAGCATTAAAAACTAGATACAATGATTATTCACCCCTCTTAAGAGAATTTAGCTCTTCAGAGGGGTTCTATTTACATTCAAGCCTCTCCTGCTAATTTTAATAAAGACAGACTTTACGTTCCTTCGAAATAAACTATCTAAAGAAATTTAGAAATGCTCCCATTTGCCTTAACATACCAACTCCATTTGTTATTGTTCCCGCGTGGCCCATAATTGTATTTAAATGCTGTGGTAATCTTCCAAATCTAGAAGTTTGGGGTTGTTGATAATGGTTAAAGAAAGGTTGCCCCCTTCTACCTTGAATAGGAGGGCCAAAACCTTGTCTATATCTTGGTGGGAATGGTCTCATTCTAGGATTCGGTGGATAAAATGGCATCAATTCACCCCCTATCAAATATCTTTTTACTAGTATACGTCTGTATTTTTTTATGGTTTAGACTATCGGAGAGAGTTGCTAAAAAAATATATAGATATGTATTGTAAAAATGTTGAAGCCCAACTATTTTTAATTCTCCCCTTCCCTTCTGTAAAGGTTCTTCATGACAGCTCAGGAACAATACTATTTTTAATTTCATATTATACAAAAATACGAATAAAGAAGGGATTCCGATTCAAAATTCAAAATATCTAGATTTTCTGTCCAAATTTGGCGTTGGCGGTGCGCATCCTGGTGGCATTAATCTAACAAAGGAAATATTCAAGGTAGAGAGCATTAACGAAAAATCCCGTATTTTGGATGTAGGGTGTGGTACAGGCCAAACTTCTGCCTATTTGGCGGAGACATATGAAGCAAAAGTAACTGGTATTGATATCAATCCTGAAATGGTCGCAAAGGCTAAAAAGAGAATGAAAAAAAATCACTTACCCGTAAAAATAATTCAATGCTCTATAGAACAAGTACCATTACCTGATCATACATTTGACTTTATTATTTCTGAATCTGTTCTTTCTTTTGTCAATAAACCTAATGCCCTTAAAGAAATTTTTCGTTTATTAAAAAATGGCGGTCGGTTTATTGCCATTGAATTTACTATTAATCAACCACTTGAAGAAAAAATTGAAAAGGAAATCAAACAGTTTTATGGATTTGATTCTTGTTCAATGAAAAAAGATTGGGTAGCTTTGTTTAACCAGGCTGGTTTTAAAAATATTCGTATACAAAAAAACAAATCAATCTTCTCCATTCCTGAACTTCATTACTCGAAGGATATTGCACCTGAACTTTATGAGGTAATGGATAAACATTTTGATATGAACTTAAAATATGAAGGCGTTTTAGACTATAGAATTTATTCATGTACTAAATAGTGTGGGGATGTTATTCACTTCGTAACTGCTATGTAAATGAAAAAAGCAGCAGACTCGTTCAGTGACAAATCTCCTACTCCAACATCAATTCTGTTCAACAATTTATAGCGGGAAATTAATCCTCTGTGTCATTTCCCGCTTCTTTCTTTTTCCCCACTCAGAACATCCCTTTTATCGTTTGCATATATTTATCTTCATTAATCGTCACTGCATGAATGCCCTCAATAAAAGTATTGATTAGGATTGAAAAGCTTTTATTGATATCAAGTGGCATCCCAAATCCCCCCATTTGTTCAATAGAAGTGAATCCATGTAGAATACTTCGTAACCCTCTGACCATATGAATCGCAATTTCTTCTTGCAAATTATAGGCATCTAGCACTTGAAGTACAAGATGCACGACAGCTTCTTGTGCTTGCTGTAGTTCTTGATCATTAGTATCTGGAAAGCGAGTGCTAGCATCATACAGCCCCGGATGCTCTCTAACAAATTGAATATATGCCTGACTAATTGCACGAACGGCATCATCACCTGAACGTCCTACTGCAGCTTGAAGCATATATTCATGTAATTTTTTTACTCCTTGAATAGCTAACTTCTGCTTCAATTCATTTAACCCATCAAGATGGTTATACAAGGAAGGTGGCCGTATTTCTAATTTTTCCGCTAATAGTCCAATTGAAAGTTGGTCCAACCCTTGTTCATCAACTAGCTCCGTTGCTTTTTGTAAAATAATCGATATATCTATTTTCATTCGACGGGACATTTTTTTCACTTCCTATTTTGATTGTCTAAAATTTTTTTCTGCTTCGGCTATTGCTATGTCCAAAAGTTCCTGTGGTTGCTTCAACATCTTTCCGTGCCCCACAGCAAGTAAGCTAGGATTTAAATCCCTTAATTTTTTTGCGCTTATTAGAGCTGTGCTTTTATCCCATGTTGCTAGAGCAGGAAATGGAAACAACGGATTCATCACTCCCGATACTATTAGTTTTCCTCTAGTTACGAGAGCATCACCAGCGATTACACTTCTGTTGCGCGTGTCAAAAAGAGTGATCGAACCAGGTGTATGACCTGGAGTTGCAATCACTTCTAATGAACCAACACGATCACCTTCTTCAAGTAATAAGTCCGGTTTAGTTTTAATATTTTTTGGAATGCCTCCCCGGATTGGTGTGTTTTTTTCATTTGGAAGTAATGTACTATTTCCCTCCAATAACAGAGCATCTCTGGAAGAAATGCATACCTGACTATCTGGCAATAATTCTTTTAACGTGTCTAGCGCTCCTATATGATCACTATGTGCGTGAGTAATGACGATTCTTGTAATCGGTTTACCGATACTTTCAGCCGCTTTTATTATACTTTTTGCACTATATGGTAATGCTGCATCGATAAGTGTAAGTTCGTTTTCTTCTTCTACAATATAACAATTAACAGGAAAAATCCTTGGCATAAATGACAATTGAAACACTGTACCAATCTTCGTAATTTTCATTTTAAAATCAAATCCCCTTTGTTAACTAATTGTATTTATATTTTAACTAATACTATTAGTTTTCGCAATATTTAATTTTTAAAAAATAGAATGAAAAAGTTGAAAGGTGCAAAACATCAATTCACAGCCAGATTCTCGTGGCAATTCACACAAAAAAAGCAGTCGATTTCTCTCGGCTGCTTTTTTATCTTATTCGCTTTAAAATACTATTAGTAAATTTATAATTCAAGCCCGTTATTTTTGGACTGAATTATGTAGGTGTTATATGAGTTCCACTTATAGTGTCCTACATTAAATTCTTTTAGGTCAATTAAATCCTTCAAATATTTTGGAACATTGCAATTCCAGTATGAATTTTCTATCTTAAGTGGAAAATTGTCCTCATTTGGATTAGGAGTATGTATATAGATAGCATCTAAACCAGCATCCTCGTCAACTATTTCAATCCACGAATGATATGATTTTCCGAGTGTTTGGAGCTCTTCTAATAAACAATAAAATAAAGCTATATTTGCTTTTATATGTTCTCTTCTTATTTTCAAACTATTATTCCCAAACCCGTAAAAATCAAGATGGGTGTGCCATAAATCAAACCAACCTTTGTTTCCAAAGTCTAAATCATACCGTTCGGCTTTTGTCTCCCGCCATAAGTTACGGAAATAACGCTTTTTCCCACGAAACTTTTTCAAATAAATGTTCCTCCCGTTTAACAAGTTTTAGTCAAAGTAACTGAAGAGGAGACTCTTCAGTTACTGCATATAGATGATGTCATTTATTTTGAGAATGTTGTCTGTTGACCAACAGACTGTTGCTAATTGTATTGTTAGTTTCAATGCTAATCAACTTGTTAAAAAGACGAAAATCATTATATAGCAACAAATGAGAAGAGTCCAATTCGTATGCGAATTGAACTCCCAATTAAATTGTTATTTATATTTTTGCACCCTTCAACCGAACCCGTTAATTTAAGATAAGTGCTTTTTTATGCCAAATCACCGCTAGTTTTTGTTACCTGATACACCATAAAATGACACCTGTCATGAAGAACCTTTGACTGGTGTGAATATATTTTTCCCTTTCGTTTTCTTATCATTATTGTAAGAAAACAAAGAAAGAGTGATTCATAATGAAAGTTCAACAAAGATTGCCCCTAATCGATATGTTACGAGGCTTTGCTGTATTAGGGACACTTGGTACGAATATTTGGATTTTTGCTTATCTTGGAGATATTTCGTATATCACAACGAGTAGTTATTCAGGTTGGTGGTCATTAAACGACTTTTTACGAATGTCAGTCCTTTTTTTAGTAAACGGTAAACTCCTTGGTTTATTAACAATCATGTTTGGTGTAGGTCTAGAATTAAAATATCAGCAAGCCTTGCGAAAAGGAAATGCTTGGCCTGGAATGTATATTTGGACGATAGTTTTTTTACTTATGGAAGGTCTGATTCACTTCACCTTAGTCATGGAATATGATATTTTAATGAGCTATGCTGTGACAGCCGTCATCGTTGCCTTTATCGTTAAATTTGGTGATAAAGCGATTAAACGTGCGTTATACGTTTTTGGTAGTTTCCATGCACTAATGATTCTATTGATTTTAGTCGGCACATTGCAGGGTGCCACTAATGTTTCCATTGCTGGACTCGATCCAGTCGTTAGTCTTTATGAAAATGGCACTTGGTTTGAGCAAGTACAATATCGTTTAACACATTTTCTTTATTATAGAACTGAAGCAATTTTTATTATTCCAATGAATATCTTTTTATTTTTACTTGGCGTTAAGCTGATGCGGAATGGTGTATTTTTACAAGATGACAAAGGACGTCAGGCGCGTCAAAAACTATTTAAAATCGGTATTTTTATTGGAGTACCTCTAAACCTTCTAATCTTTATTCCCGGTGGAGCATTTGATATACCTGTTCGTTATTTATTCGCACCAATTCTATCTATTGGCTATATTGGTATTTTAGGTAAAATGATAGAATATAAGAAGCTTGATTGGTTATGGAAAAGATTTGGCGAGATTGGAAAAATGTCTTTAAGTTGCTATGTGCTGCAAAATATTATTGCATCTATTATTTTCTATGGTTGGGGCTTAGGTTTAGGTGGAAAATTGAATAGTATTGAAGTTATCAGCATTTGGCTAACCCTCTCCCTTCTACAACTTTTCATTGCACATATTTGTATCAAGCATTTTCATGTTGGACCAATGGAATGGATTCGGAAACATGCCATTCAAAGTGTCACACAGAAATAATCGTCAAGGGTTGGTGTGAACTATAAAGATTTATCCAAGGGACCAGGCAAAACGCTATTTAATTATCGATGTTGTATCGCTAGTTTTTTTATTTACTATGGTTTTAAGTTCGAACTCTGCATTACCATTAATGGCTAAAATAATTATCCTTATGTTATTTTTAGTAGCCTTCTATATTGCTTTATGGTTTAAAGATTGGCGTTTACTGTTAGCTTCTTTACTAGGCTTTACGCTTATTATCATACTGGGTATTTATGAAGGATCTACCATGTTATTATTTGGCTTTACATTTGCTGATTTAATTGGGAGAGCTAAAAAGAAATGGCATATTGCTATAGGAATGATTGCCATTGCCTTTATGTTTTTTATAGTTATTTGGTTTGAATCAGGAGCATCTCTGAAATTAGAAACCGAAGTTTTAATACCCATTATGATTATTCAGCTACTATTTCCAATGTTAATTTACTACGTTGAAAAATCCAAAAAATTACAATCGGAATTAATAGTGGTAAATACACAGCTTGTTCAGCAAGAAGAAAGACAGCGTATCGCGAGAGACCTCCACGATACGCTCGGTCATACATTGACAATGATTAAAATAAAAACCGAACTAACCTCAAAATTAGTCGATAAAGATACAATGCGTGTTAAAGATGAGCTAAATGATATTTTAGCAACAACACGAACAGCACTAAAGCAAGTAAGAGAATTAGTCTCCGATATGAATTTTATTTCGTTAGAAAGTGAGCTTATACATTGTAAGCAACATTTACAAACAATGGATATTTCCATAAAAATCAAAAATAACTGTCCAATGCTGCTACTAGCTAGTGTGGAAGAAACGATGCTGTCCTTATGTCTTCGGGAAGCAACTACTAATATTATTAAACATAGTCAAGCAAAAAAATGCCAAATAGCTATCAACTATTTAAATGGGAATTTAAAGATAAACGTTGTGGACGATGGTGTTGGCTTACATAACCAAGGGCATGGAAATGGACTATCATCGATGAAAGAACGAATGAACGCCCTTCAAGGAAATGCTTCCATTGACAATTTACCGACAGGCGGAACGATTGTGACCTTAACACTGCCTAACCAACACTATAAAAAGGAGCCAACTACATGATTAGAGTATTACTAGCAGAGGATCAACAAATGTTACGTGGCGCCTTGTCCTCCTTGTTGTCGTTTGAGCCTGATATAAAAGTGATCGCGGAAGTTTCAGATGGTCAAACAGCGTGGGAATATATTCAACAAGAGCTACCCGATGTTTGCGTATTGGACATCGAAATGCCAAATCTTACTGGTCTTGAGCTTGCTGAAAAAATAAGACAGGCAAATTTACCGTGCAAGGTGATGATTGTCACTACCTTTGCACGCCCTGGTTATTTACAGAAAGCGATGGATTGTGAGGTTCATGGTTATTTATTAAAAGATGAACCGATCGACTATTTAATTGAAACAATAAGAAAAGTGATGAATGGTGAAAAAGTAGTAAGTAGAGATTTAGCTGCTACGTTGTTTATGAAAGAACAGAATCCACTAAACGAACGTGAAATTGCTGTACTGCAGCTTGTAAAAGAAGGACTCACAACAAATGAGATTAGTAAAAAATTATTTTTAACGAAAGGCACTATTCGTAACTATTTATCTACCTCTATACAAAAACTCCATGTCGAGTCTAGACAACAAGCTGTTCAAGTCGCCAGTGATAAAGGGTGGCTTTAGAAAAAGAAAAGCGATACTGTATTCCTTATCTATAAAGGATACAGTATCGCTTAGCATTTTAATCGACTTCTTTTTTATTTTTAGACACTAAATTTATAATTATTTCAACGAGTACGACAGCAATTAATGAAAGCCCAAATAGTGGCATCAGTATCCCTAAAATAATCATGAAAATGATAAAAGGAATGGATACCTTTTGAGAAATTTTAGGTGGTGCAGATAGCATACCTTGTTTTTTTCGTAATAGCCATGTTCTAACTCCCCAAACAATAACTACTAAAAATGCTAGACATACTAGTAAATTGATTAATTTATTTGGCCAGCCAAACAAGTGACCTTCATGCAAAGGAATTCCCCACGTGAACCATTTAGCAAGAATGCCATAGTCCTCATATCCAACCTTGTCTATATATTTTCCGCTATACTGATCAAAATACATAGTTGTTTCATCATACGGACTAACATCAAGACCTGTGACACCAGTATTACTAGATTTTGCAACTGTATAGACACCGACTTCACTAGTAGGATAAATAATCGCGTAAGGTTTTGATATATTCATTGCATCAATTTCATGTTGTAGCTTTTCTACGCTTAGTTGGTAAGGGTTAGCAGCACAGAGCGTATTGGCTCCCATACCGTGATGTGCTGCATGTCCTGAATCTGACGTTGGAGGGGTTTCTTGGCGAGTAGCCCAAGGAATCTCACTGATATCAGATGTAGGTGGCTGTTGCTGCAATAACGGCGTACCGAAAGAAGGATGATCTTGTGAAGCTTGATAAATATATTTCCCCATAAACGCAGACCATGGTAAACCTGTGAAAATAATAACAAGCATTGGAATCGTAATAATTGTCCCAACAAGAGCATGAAACTTTCTACTCTTTTGACGTTTGTTTGTCTGCTTTGTTTTCTTTAGTATTTTTGCTTTAAACGTCATGTAAATGCCTGAAAGCAGTAAAAAAACAGCCCAGCATGCAGCTAATTCTACTAAATAATTGACAAACGTTCCCCCAATAAATAAGGAACTATGGGCATTTCTCATAATATTTGCAAATGTGTAATCAGCATCTTGACCACCGATAATTTGGTTATGATCATCTAAAAACACATATTTCTCTTTGCCATCTGCATTCTTCATCGATAAACGAGTATTGTAAGGCTCTTCTAACTCTATAATTTTATTTGTTTTATAGCCAGCATATGATTCTTCTGCAAGTTTAACAGCATCATCAATTGATTGTACCTCGGTTTTTCCACTTTCACCAAAAAAGTATTTATCATATAACTGATTTTCAACATTGGTATAAAATAAAAAACCTATACCACTTAATGTTAGCGAAATAAGAAGTGGAGTAATAAATAATGCGGCATAAAAGTGCGTTCGCCAAAAGCTCTGATAAAGCGTGTTCTTCATGTCTAAATCTCCAATCTATAATAATAAGCGCAAAATTATTATATAGTTAAAAAGTGAAATAAGTATGAAGTCCTAGAGTTTTTTTTATGACAAATAAATGTATTCCTATTGAGTTAATTAGATTAAAAGCTTGTTTTCATAGAAAAAGGCTACTTAATGTCCCGTAAAGGGGTGAACATTAAGTAGCCTTTTACTTCTTAGCAAAAACAGTGGCTTCTGTAGCAACAGGTTTCATCAGTCTAACATCTGGCGGAGATGTAGCGATTCAATAATACAAAGGCATTTACTGAATTTGTAAGTGCCTCTTATTTTGTTGCTTTTTCTAAAATACTAAAAAAATCGTTATCGTTTACGATGGCATAGTCTTTGTCGGGAATGTCTGGGTGGGTACTAATGATAGTTAGTGATTTTTTATCTGAATCAAGGAACATTGCATAACCCGCATTTAATGTAATGGTGATTCGGTAATCATACTCAGTGGCGTTTATGGTTGTTTTTTTAAATTTTGCTTTTTGAAAAGCCTTTATAAGTTCTTGTTGCGTTTTTTCTGGAATTTCAATTTCCGTAATTATTTCTTTTTTGTCCGTATCTATACTAAAGATGGTTACAGTTGGATTTTCTGCATTAAAATCAACGTTTTCTAATACATCTGTTGCAGAGTCGTKTTTGTGTTTCATTGCAATAAAAAAAGCAACAACAATAATGATTATGAGTAAAGGCAATATAATTATAAATTTTTTCATATAGACCCCCTCTTTAATAATTGAATTATAGCAAATTTTGGATATTAAGGGGCGGGTATAATGAGTGTTAATTTAATAAATAAAACTTTTAAAAAAAGGTTGTTAAATCGAATGAAAAGACTTTAAATTAGGCAAAAGCGAAGAAGTTTGGTGCTAGGTTAACTGCCCGTAAAAGCCCGATTGGTGAAGACTAATAATCAGTGGGGATAATGCGTCCCCACTGATTAAAGCTTCACTTTATCCAATTAGTTCTTTCATTACATTCGTATAAGCTGTTAAAATATCATTTTTATGAACAGCATCTTGCCCTACATACTGTTCAACTAGCTCCCATAATGTTTGAGAAGTACTTGTATACTGCTTTTCCATGATTTCAAATTTTAACAGACTTTCATAATACTCAATTACTTGTGGATTCATGTGTAACACTCCTTCAATTTTAGCATAAAAAAACATCTTTCCTTCATCAGGAAGATGCCTACTATGACAAATACACGACATAATACGGTGATTGACATGGCGAAAAAAGCTTTCTATTTGCAATAGAAGCTACCTTTTTAGCAATCATCGTACTATGAGCATGCAGGAGAATTTCTCTAGTCACACTCAACACCCCCTATCCTCGTAGGTTTTTTGGTTGTACTAGATAAAGGCAGGTCTCCTGGCTTATGTTCATCACACTTTTCACCTTCCCATTACAATGTCGTAACAGTGGTCTTTTGAAACGTGCTCACATTTACAGTTGCGGGACAGCGTCGGATTTGCACCGATCTTCCCTTTTAAACAAATCGAATTTATGATTTGTACCTCTATCTTATTATTCCGTTTTTATTATTATACCATAATGGTTTGTTTACAGTGACACTATCCTAATAGATTACTAATATCTATTGTAATGGAGTCAATTTTCACAGTCAATTCAGCCATTTTAGTGAACTTGTTATACTTTTTCGTTTTTTTACAAGATGATTTGTCAAATTAAGTGCAACAATTGCTCATTAAAAGCCTCGTTTGCAGTTTTCCAACCAAGACATTTTCTTGGTCGGTTGTTGATATAGTTTAATGATTCTGTTAGTTCTTCTGGTGATACTTCTTCGAAATTTGTTTGCTT
>NZ_JBFTHS010000074.1:0-16123 GCF_056394365.1 Lysinibacillus sp. 10T31 | reverse complement strand
TCTTTCTGTATAATTTTGTTGTGGTGACTTAATTTTATCAGAAGTGGTCCTTATTTTTTTATAAAAAAAATTTAAAGCCGGTGAAATTTTACTGATCGTAAAATTTCACCGGCTTTTTAGTTTAGAGATGGGTTTTGTCCCAGCCTCTTGTACAATTTTTATAGAGGAATGTTTCCGTGCTTTTTCTCTGGACGTGTTTCATGTTTGTTCGATAACATATCTAGCCCTTGAATTAGCTTAATACGTGTATCACGTGGGTCGATAACATCGTCTACCATACCGCGAGATGCCGCAACGTATGGGTTTGCGAATTTATCTTTATATTCTTCAATTTTCGCTGCACGTGTTGCTTCTGGATCTTCTGATTTTGCAATTTCACGCGCGAAGATAATGTTAGCTGCACCTGCCGCACCCATAACAGCAATTTCTGCGTTAGGCCAAGCAAATACTAAGTCTGCCCCAATTGATTTAGAGTTAAGGGCAACGTACGCACCACCGTATGCTTTACGCAGAATCACTGTAATTTTTGGTACAGTTGCTTCTGAATATGCATAAAGGATTTTCGCTCCGTGACGAATGATACCGCCATGCTCTTGTTTAACGCCTGGGAAGAAACCAGAAACGTCTTCAAATGTGATGATTGGTATATTGTAAGCATCACAAGTACGAATGAAACGAGCAGCTTTGTCTGAAGAGTCAATATCTAACCCACCAGCTAAGACTTTAGGTTGGTTACATACAAGACCAACTGATTCACCAGCAATTCGCGCAAAACCAACTACTACGTTTTTCGCAAATTCTGCATGAACTTCCATAAATGAGCCTTCGTCCACTATTTGCTCGACAACTTTACGTACATCATAAGGACGAGTTGTTTCGATTGGTACAGCATCCACGATTTCCGGACGATAGTCATCACCCTCTGGACGTGCCTGACGAGGAGCTTTTTCTTTATTATTTTGTGGTAAGTAGCTTAATAGTTTCTTAATTTGATTAATAGCTTCTTCTTCAGATGGTGCGCGGAAGTGTGCATTACCACTTACAGCGTTGTTTACTTTTGAACCACCTAAATCTTCAGCAGAGATTT
Source organism: Lysinibacillus sp. 10T31 (assembly GCF_056394365.1). Classification (NCBI taxonomy): domain Bacteria; kingdom Bacillati; phylum Bacillota; class Bacilli; order Caryophanales; family Bacillaceae; genus Lysinibacillus; species Lysinibacillus sp. 10T31. The sequence goes on along the minus strand of NZ_JBFTHS010000074.1, from coordinate 15,036 downwards.
TTTCACCTGTTACTGTTTCAATAACTTTCGGTCCTGTAATAAACATTTGAGATGTTTTATCAACCATTAGAATGAAGTCTGTAATTGCTGGTGAATATACTGCCCCACCAGCACATGGTCCCATGATAACTGAGATTTGAGGAATTACCCCAGAGTAGATTGCATTACGATAGAAAATATGACCATAACCATCAAGTGAAAGTACACCCTCTTGAATACGAGCGCCGCCTGAGTCATTAATACCGATAAATGGTGTACCATTTTTTGCAGCGAGATCCATCACAGTTGCCATTTTTTTTGCGTGCATTTCACCAAGCGCTCCACCAAATACAGTGAAATCTTGAGAGAATAAGTATACTGGACGTCCATTAATTTTACCGAAACCAGTTACTACACCATCACCAGGACCTTCCATCTTGTCCATACCAAAGTCTACTGTACGGTGTGTAATGAATGGGTTGATCTCGAAAAATGTACCTTCGTCTAGTAATAATTCAATACGCTCACGAGCAGTTAATTTGCCTTTATCATGTTGCTTCTCGATGCGCTCATAGCCACCACCAAGTTCAATTACTGTCTTACGGTCATACAAGTCATTAATTTTGTCGAACATATCCATACTGATCACTTATCCCCTTTTCCACTTTTATCGCATAATTCATATAACACACCGAAAGATGATTTCGGATGCATGAAAGCAACTTCTGCACCACCAGCACCTGGTCCTGGCTCTTCAGATAAAAGACGGACGCCTTTTTCACGAAGCTCAGCCATACGCTCACGAATACCTGTTACACCGAAAGCTACATGGTGAATACCTTCTCCACGCTTTTCGATGTATCCGTGAATAGTACTTTTTTCACTCATCGGTTCTAATAACTCAATTTTTACATTACCCGCATCAATGAATGCAACACGAACCTGTTGAGATTCTACTTCTTCCACTTTTAGCAGCTTTAAGCCTAAAGTTTCTGTATAATATGTAATGCGTTCATTAAGATCGCGGACTGCAATCCCAATATGATCTACTCTCTCCATGGTGACATCTCCTTCTGTTATGGTACATAATCTATTTTACAGACTTTTTCGTCAAAACTCTACTACTTGAGAAATTTTTCAGATTTGCTAAACTATTTATAAGAAAAGAAGGAGCGAACGAGCATATGAGTAATAAAAAATTTCAAAAAATCGTCGTTTATACGATGGTCGCAATCATGGTAATTTCATCTCTAGCATTCGGCTTATCAATGCTAGTGTAATGAAAAGCTAGGCGTCCGCATTACTGCGGGCGCTCTTTCTTTACCTTCAATCCCTTGAAAGACTGTTTAATTTCTAAATATCGATCCATTTCCTCTATAAATTGATAGAGTGAAGCTTGTGCTAGAAATTGCTCATGATTTTTCGGTAAGGGTAATTGGGCGAAATCTAGCTTTACTTGCTCTAACTTCTCTCTAAAATGACTAGCCGTATTTCCCGAATGAACATGTTTACCGAGGTCTTGTAAAAAGTCAGCAACGATAACCGCCTCTTGTACTATAACAGGAAGTGCCGTTACTTTTGGAAGAACCCTTTCTATAATTTCTAGCTGCTGTTCACGCATATCAAAATACAAGTAGTAGTCATTTTCTCGTCTCGTAAAATGATTTTCAACATCTTTAAACGCTAGGGATTTCGCACTATTTAACGCTTTAATTGCTTCAATAATTTCCTGCCCATCCCACAATGTATCGCCTTCTCTTAAATAGTTGGCAATTTCTGAAAAGATCTTACTGTAAAGTTCCTCAATTTTAACTCGATAGTAATTTAATTCCTTTTGAATGTCTGGCATATACATATTTATAGCTATTCCCGTACCATAACCAATTGCCATTAATGCGAATTCATTTGAAACAAGTGCCAATGAAAAGCTTTTAGCCGCATAAATATGCATGATAATAACTGCACTAGAGACAAAGCCATCTGCTACCTTTAATGACACAATTGTTGGTATAAAAATGATCAGCATTCCTGCTAATGTAAGCGGATGATAGGAAAATAGCTCAAAGCTCAAAAATGCATAAAGCATACCGATAATACTTGCGACGAATCGTGTATAAGCAGAATGAAGAGATTTTTTCTTCGTTGGCTGTACACATAATATTGTTAGAATACCAGCAGATGCATAAGAAGCTAATTCAAAGTATTGGGCAATGGCAATAGCGATTGCTGCGCCAAAGGCCGTTTTTAATGTACGATAGCCGATTGAAAACTTCTTCAAGTCGACTGCCTCCTATCTTTCAGTACTCTAATTTTACAAACGTGTTGAAGGCTATATATCACTACAAACATAGGCACATCACCATAGCGTGGGGTTGATTTTCGTTCCGGCTGGGCGCTTTGTCGCTGACGCGCAGATAAAACATTTGTTGTTGCTGTCGCTACGCTTTCGCACAGATAAAACAATTGTAGCTGCCGCTTCGCTTTCGCACAGAGCAAAGCTTCCTGGGGGCGTCCTATGAGCCGCTTGGGAAGGCGTTATCACAGGACGTGATGGTTTTAGCCTTCGTTCCTCTTTTGCTAATCCCCAAGGAGTCGCCCAGCCTCCACTCCAATCAACTAATATTCATTGAATAGGTTTTAACAAATGTCATCCACAACTTTTGGTGATGAGCCGCAATATAGTAGTTTTAGAAATATAATGGTTTCACCACAATAATGCCCAATATTTCTAATCAACACTCCTGTTAATTTTATTCATTTCGAACTTTAGATGAACCGTTTAGCCAATATTTCAAATATTCCGAATGTCAATCGACTAGTATATTGAATATAAAAGAAGATTATCTATGAAGTCATGCAAATCGGGGATCATCTATCATGGCTAAGTAGTAAGCCTCCGCAGCTGTTTTCTAGCCGCGGGGCTTTCTACTTAAAGAATAGCTTCTCTTTTATCTCTATGAAAAAAATTAAAGTTCGTCGCAATATTCCTCAAAGTTTGCTTGTAAGTTTGTTACTACTGACATTGGGTCATGCCCCTCAATTTCATAGCGCCCAACTTCTGCTACTACTTGACCATCCTTTAATAACACAAATGAAGGAGAAGATGGTAAATGATCTTCACCGAAGTGATAACGAGCAGCTGCAGTTGCTTCTTTGTCTTGACCAGCAAATACCGTTACAAGATGGTCTGGACGTTTATCGTAATGTACGCATTGTGCTGCTGCTGGACGTGCGATACCTCCTGCACAGCCACATACTGAGTTTACCATGACTAATGTTATACCTGGACGAGCAAACGCCTCTTCAACAGCTTCTGGCGTGCGAAGCTGCTCATAACCAGCACCCTCAATTTCTGCACGTGCTGTTTTTAAAATTTCTTGCATAAATAAATCGTAATCCATATTCATATAGCGATAAGCTCCTTTCAAGTTCGCGTCATCTTAAAATAATAGCTTTAGATATTCGACGCTCATACATCTCCTATCATAGCAGTTAGTGACGAATTTGTGCACCTAGTTGCTCATATAAGGGATCATATTATTTCTGTGATTGTTCATCGCTAAATAAACGATCTACACCTTGTGTGACAGTCAACTGTCCATTTAAAATTTGACGTTCTAAAAGTTGCACCTGTGCTTTACGTTCTGGATTACCATAAAACATATCGATTAGATGGTCGGTAATCATCGATTGGAACCATTCTTTTGTCTGATTTTGGCGTCTAATTGACCAATAATTATTGGCCTCAACAATTTGCTTAAACTCCCCTATTGTACTCCACACTTTGTCGAGTCCCCGTTTTTCCCACGAGCTTACCGGCATTGCTGTGGACATCCAACCTGGAGTTGCAGGCTGTAAGAAATGTAAAATTTGCTTATACTCGGATACCGTTTTTTTAGCAAGACGAACATTATCACCATCAGCCTTATGAACAACAATGGCATCTGCTAACTCCATAATGCCCTTTTTCATGCCTTGTAGCTCGTCCCCGGCACCTGTTAAAACTAACAGCAAAAAGAAATCAACCATTCCACGGACATACGTTTCACTTTGTCCAACACCGACTGTTTCTATTAAAATGACATCATAGCCTGCCGCTTCACAAACAAGCATCGTTTCACGTGTCTTTTTATGAACACCTCCTAGGGTACCTGCCGATGGAGAGGGACGAACGAATGCATTAGGCTTTTTCACGAGCTCCTCCATCCGAGTTTTATCGCCTAATATACTTCCTCCCGATAAAGAAGAGCTTGGATCAATCGCTAGGACTGCCACTTTTTTCCCCATATCACAAAGCATCGTTCCAAAAGCCTCAATGAACGAACTCTTTCCCGCACCAGGAACGCCTGTTATCCCAATACGGACACTGTTCCCTGTATGTGGTAGAAGCTCTTGTAAGAGTTCTTGTGCTTGCACTTTATGTGCTACATTTGAACTTTCAATGAGTGTAATAGCTTTTGACAAGTGTGTACGAGAGCTTGCACGTACTTCTCGTGCAAGCTCCTGTATGTTTAAATTGTCTGCTTTTTTCTTTCGGAATTTTTTCGGTGTACCATATTGCATTCCGTCGTGAGTTGCCTCTACTCCGTCCATAACAAATAGCGCACTTTCAGGCATTCCTTTGTTTTTGTCCATTATTCAGACACTTCCTCATAGCCTAAACGTTTGTAAATCTCTTCAATAATCTTTTGTGCCGATACAGGAATAACTGTACCAGGTCCAAAAATCGCTACTGCGCCAGCTTCATAAAGGAATTCATAATCTTGTGCTGGAATAACGCCTCCAACAATAATAATAATATCTTCGCGGCCCAGTTTTTCTAACTCTGCTACTAATTCAGGAACTAGCGTTTTATGACCAGCTGCTAATGAAGATACACCAATGACATGAACATCGTTTTCCACAGCCATTTGAGCTGCTTCAGCAGGTGTCATAAATAATGGTGAAATATCTACGTCAAAGCCTAAGTCAGCATATCCCGTTGCCACAACCTTTGCACCACGGTCATGTCCATCTTGTCCCATTTTCGCTACTAAAATACGTGGGCGACGGCCTTCATTCTCAAGGAATTCCTCTGTCATTTGTTTCATTTCAGCAATTTGCTCTTCATCAGAGAAGTTTGCAGAGTAAACGCCAGAGATTGAACGAATTACTGCCTTATGGCGACCTGAAACAACTTCAATTGCGTCAGAAATTTCACCTAAAGAAGCACGAGCACGCGCTGCATCGACAGCTATTGCTAATAAGTTTTCTTCACCATCTTGCGCAGCTTTCGTTAATCGAGCTAGATGTTTTTGTACTTCTGCTTCATCACGAGCTGCCTTCATTGCTTCTAAACGTTCAATTTGCTTTTGACGAACTAATGTATTATCAATGTCAAGAATGTCGATAGGTTCTTCTTTTTCTAAACGATATTTATTTACACCTACGATTGTTTCTGTTTTAGAGTCGATTTTCGCTTGACGTTTTGCCGCAGCTTCTTCAACTTTCATTTTTGGAAGACCTGTTTCGATTGCTTTCGCCATGCCGCCAAGTTCTTCGATTTCTTCAATTAATGCCCACGCAGATTTTGTAATTTCGTCTGTTAATTTTTCCACATAGTATGAACCGCCCCATGGATCAATGACTTTTGTCATTGCCGTTTCTTCTTGTAGGAACAGCTGTGTATTACGTGCAATACGTGCAGAGAAATCTGTTGGTAGCGCAATCGCTTCATCCAGTGCATTTGTGTGAAGAGATTGCGTATGCCCCATTGAAGACGCATTCGCTTCGATTAATGTACGTGTCACATTGTTAAATGGATCTTGCTCTGTTAAAGACCAACCAGATGTTTGTGAGTGTGTACGAAGTGCTAATGTCTTAGGATTTTTCGGATTAAACGTTGACATCATTTGTGCCCAAATTCGACGTGCAGCACGCATTTTTGCAACTTCCATGTAATAGTTCATACCGATTGCCCAGAAGAATGATAAACGCGGTGCAAAGGCATCAATATCGATTCCAGCCTTTAACCCTGTACGAACATATTCAAGACCATCTGCTAATGTATAAGCAAGCTCGATGTCATTTGTTGCTCCAGCTTCTTGAATATGGTAACCAGAAATCGAAATGGAGTTAAATTTCGGCATATATTTCGCTGTATATTCAAAAATGTCTGCAATAATTTTCATCGACATTGCTGGTGGATAAATATATGTGTTACGAACCATGTATTCTTTTAAAATATCGTTTTGAATCGTACCCGCTAATTGGTCTGGTGTAACTCCCTGCTCTTCAGCAGCAACGATATAGAATGCAAGAACTGGTAATACAGCACCATTCATTGTCATAGAAACTGACATTTGATCTAAAGGAATTTGGTCAAATAAAATTTTCATATCTTCTACAGAGTCAATCGCTACTCCAGCTTTACCAACATCCCCTGTTACACGAGGGTGGTCCGAGTCATAACCACGGTGAGTTGCTAAGTCAAAAGCAACTGAAAGTCCTTTTTGACCCATCGCTAGATTACGTTTGTAGAATGCATTTGATTCTTCAGCTGTTGAGAAGCCAGCATATTGGCGAACAGTCCAAGGACGAGCTACATACATAGTAGGGTATGGACCGCGCGTATTTGGCGCAATACCTGCAACATCATTTAAATGTTTTGCCTCTTTAATATCTTCTTTTGTGTATATATCTTTAATTTCAATACCTTCATTGGTCATGAATTTTTCTTCTGACGCTTGAGGTGCCTCAGCTGCTAAAACTTTTTCGATTTCAACTGCACTAAAATTTGGCTTGCTCATCGTTGGACCTCCTTCATGCTAGCGAACACTGAATTTAACTTTTCGATGATGTTCTGTCCTGCGAAAATAAAGCCGTTTAAGCCATTTGCTAACCAAGCTTCTTCTTCGTCTTTAAATTTACCTGCAACGTCAACAATTACGTTTGCTGGTTTGCCTGCTAAAATTGCTGGTACTAATTCTTTTGTAGCGTCATCATTACCTGCAATTACCACATATGTTGCTTCTGTAGCGTTTAACCAAGCTAATGCTTCTTCAGCTGCAGCAACTGGTTCACTTTTTTCTGGTACTAGACCTACAGTGTTTAAGAAACCTGACACGAAATCGGCACGTGGTTTTGAGCTTTTTAGTGTACCTAATGCTAAGATTCCTGTTTGCACATTAGCCGCTGTCATTTCCGCACGTAATTGCTCAAAAGGTTTAGCAATGCGCTTAATTTCTGCAAACGCTGGGTTTGTTGCGCTTTCAAATACATCTGCCGGATTAGCATAAATATTTGTACCGATTAATGATTGCTTACGCGTTTGTACCGCCTTGATACGAGCTTGATAGGATTTTTCTAGTTCCTCCGCAAGCTTGCCAGATGCAGTGTAAGCGTCAATACCTCCAGCTGCTTCAATTTCTACGAATAATGCCCAAGCTTCTTTCACAAAATCTGCTGTTAATGACTCAATAAAGTAAGAGCCACCAGCTGGGTCTATAACTTTTAAAACATTTGTTTCTTCTTTTAAGATTAAAGATACATTTCGTGCAATACGAACCGATTGATCGGTTGGTTTCGTTAATGCATCGTGAGGGTGAACTGTAAAGACATCCGCACCACCAATTAAGCCTGAAAGAGTTTGATTCGCTGAACGTAACAAGTTTACATATACATCCAGCTTCGCGAAGCTTCTTAATGATGTTTCAGCAATAGTTGGAACTTTTACGCAATTAGATACTCCATATGCGGATGAGAACGCTTTCCAAAGTACTTTAAAAGCACGGAGTTTTGCAATCTCTGTAAAGAACTGTGTATCAACTGCAAAGGATACATAAAATTTCTTAGCGAACGCTTCAAAGCTTTCTTCTTGATTTGCGTATTTTGCGGCTAATGCAAGCGCATATGCTAACTCTTGGACTGCGTTTGCTCCTTCATTATGATAAACCGTAGTATCCGCACCGACTGAGCGCACGCTCGGGAAATCATTTAAAGAGATCGGGTCTTTCGAAACGATGAAACCTTTTACAGTTTCTCGCTGATTAACTGCTATTTTGTCGAACACTGCTAATAATGGGTCATTTGAATTTTCAACCGTAATTTTAAACGAATATTCAGAGAAATAAGTTGCTAATTGTGCCAATACTTCTTCAGTCCATTCAAAATTCACACGGCTATCAACTGTTACTACTTCATTGCCTCGAGCTAAGCTATCATCAAGCTGTAAAAAAAATGCCTCGCTTGTATCAGCATATATTTGCTGTGCCACTCGAAATGCTTCGTTATTTTGTAGGGAACGGATTGTAGCAACTTGTTTATCAAGTTCTTCACCAAGTTTTGCTACTAAACTTTCTTGGGTGTAAAGAGGTTCTAATGTAATACCTTCACTCGTTTTCGTTAAAAGAGACTCGAATGGTTTCCCTTTTAAAGCCTTGATTGCTGCATCTTGCCATTCTGAATAGGACGGCTTTTCAAATTCAATATTTTTCATGTTGTTTGACATGCGGACGCTTAATCAGCTTCCCCCCTTAGTAGTTTCTATTTGTTATTCTACATGACAAATTGCGACTCGGAAAGCAAAAAAAAATCGGAAACCGTTATATAACAGGCTTCCGACAAGTTATCAATAGACTGACGTCGAGGATTTATTTGTATTTTCGAGTATTTCTTTTACTCTATTTAGGAATTTTCCGCAGACAAGTCCATCAAGAATACGATGATCTAAAGATAAACATAAATTCACAATATCTCGTGCAGCGAACATTCCACCAGGTAAAACAACTGGTTTTTTTACAATACTTTCCACTTGAAGAATAGCCGCTTGTGGATAATTAATAATGCCCATCGACTGTACAGAGCCGAATGCACCCGTATTATTGACCGTAAATGTACCACCTTGTATATCGTCCATCGTCAGTTTTCCGGCACGAACTTTCGCCGCAAGCTCATGAATTTCCTTAGCAATACCTTTAATTGATTTTTCATCAGCGTGTTTTATAACAGGAACAAATAATGCATCATCTGTTGCAACTGCAATGGAAATATTTATGTCATGCTTTTGAATAATTTTGTCCTCTGCCCACATGGAATTCATCATCGGGAATTCCTTTAGAGCTTGAGCAACGGCTTTTACGAAGAAAGCAAAATACGTAATATTAAAGCCTTCTTTTTGCTTAAACTCTGTCTTAATGCTATCACGATATGTTACTAAATCTGTAACATCTACTTCCATCATCATCCATGCATGTGGCACTTCATGAACGCTTCGTACCATATTATTGGCGATAGCACGGCGCACCTTCGTTACCGGAATTTCAATATCTCCTGCTTGAATTGGTTGTGCCGGTGTGGCTGGTTTAGTATTCTCCTGTGATGTATGTGCTGCAACTGGTGCTGACTGAGGAACGACTGTATCGACTGCAGGTGGTGTTTCACCCATAGTAGTTGGCACATTTCCTGCTTCAATCAGCTTCATTAGGTCTTTTCTTGTAATGCGTCCCCCTTCACCTGTACCTGTTATTTGATCAAGTGCAATTTCATACTCTTGAGCAAGTCGAAGAACAGCTGGTGAATAACGGACTTTATCTTGTCGTACTGTTTTTTGCGATGCTACTGTAACTTTAGTTGTTTGCTGAGTCTCCTGTTTTTTTTGTACACCTGCATTTAAAATTGCTGTACTTACCGCTGATTTTTTCGGCGGAGGCGGAGGAGGTAACTCACTGTCACCTGCTATTTCAACGGAACAAACGACTGCACCAACTGGTAACGTTTGCCCTTCCTCTGCAAGTAGTTCTGTAATGACTCCTTCAAAAGAAGACGGGATTTCAGCATTTACTTTATCCGTTACAACTTCTGCTAGTGGATCATATTTTTTTACTGTATCTCCTGGCTTGACAAGCCATTTTTCAATCGTACCTTCTGTTACACTTTCGCCGAGCTGTGGCATTGTAATATTTTGAATAGCCATCATCTATTCCTCCCATCAATATTATGCCTAGGTGTAATTGTATCTATCGAATTATATTAGAATGCAGCTAGTTCTCGCATTGCACGCTCTACTTTTTCAGGGTTGATCATAAAATACTTTTCCATTGTTGGTGCATACGGCATAGCTGGAACATCTGGTCCTGCAAGTCGCTGAATTGGAGCATCGAGCTCAAATAAACAATGCTCCGCAATAATTGCTGCAACCTCACTCATAATGCTACCTTCTTTATTATCCTCAGTAACAAGTAAAACTTTACCTGTTTTACTGGCCGCCTCAATGATCGCTTCTTTATCAAGTGGATATACCGTACGTAGGTCAAGAATATGCGCTGAAATACCATCTGCTGCTAAGCGCTCTGCCGCTTGTAATGCAAAATGGACAGCTAAACCATACGTAATGACAGTAATGTCTTCCCCTTCACGCTTAACATCTGCCTTACCAATGGGCAATGTATAATCGTCTACAGGGACTTCACCTTTAATGAGTCGATATGCACGCTTATGCTCAAAAAACAGGACTGGATCCTCATCGCGTATTGCTGCTTTTAACAGACCTTTTGCATCATACGGTGTTGATGGGATAACAATTTTCAACCCTGGAGTTCCCGCGAAGAGTGCTTCTACAGACTGTGAATGATAGAGCGCTCCGTGAATACCTCCGCCAAATGGTGCACGTATAACCATCGGGCAAGACCAGTCATTATTTGAACGATAGCGAATTTTTGCTGCTTCAGAAACAATTTGATTAACGGCAGGCATGATGAAATCAGCGAATTGCATCTCGGCAATCGGGCGCATCCCGTACATCGCAGCACCAATACCAACACCTGCAATTGCACTCTCTGCTAGCGGCGTGTCAAGTACACGATGTTCACCAAATTGCTCGTAAAGACCTGCTGTCGCTTTGAAAACCCCGCCTTTGCGACCAACGTCCTCTCCTAAAATAAAAACACGCTCATCACGTTCCATCTCTTCCTTCATCGCTAATGTAATCGCATCAATATAAGACATCACTGCCATTACACATCACCTCCGTCCACTGGTGCATATACGTATTTCATAGCATGTTCTGCTGCTGCATACGGAGCAGCTTCTGCATAATCTGTTGCTTCATTCACCTCTGCCATGACACGCTCTTCTATTTCAGCACGTAGTTTTTCTGTCATAACTCCTGCATCTGTTAGATACTTTTCAAACAACAGAATTGGATCCTTTGCCTTTCCTTCTGCTATATCCTCGGCAGTTCGATATTGACGATCATCATCATCCGAAGAATGAGCCGTTAAGCGGTAAGTTACCGTTTCTATCAAACTCGGCCCTTCACCACTACGCGCGCGATCAGCCGCTTCTTTTACAACCTTATAAACTTGTAACGGACATTTTCCATCAACCGTAACACCTGGCATACCATAGCCAATACCGCGATCTGATACTTTCGCACAGCCTAATTGACGTTCTACAGGCACAGAAATTGCGTATTGATTATTTTCTACCATTATAATTACTGGCAGCTTATGCACTCCTGCGAAATTCGCACCTTCATGGAAATCACCTTGGTTAGAAGAACCTTCACCAAGCGTAACAAAAGTAATAAAATCTTCTTTTTGTAGACGACCTGCTAGAGCTACTCCCACCGCGTGTGGAACTTGTGTAGTAACTGGTGAAGACCCTGTTAGAATACGATTTTTCTTATGTCCAAAATGACCTGGCATTTGACGCCCACCCGAGTTTGGATCCTCTGCTTTAGCAAATGCGGATAACATTAATTCTCTTGGTGTCATGCCAAAATGTAAAACAACACCCATATCACGATAGTACGGTGCAATATAATCTCTATTATTATCAAGAGCAAAGGCTGCCCCTACTTGCGCTGCCTCCTGTCCCTGACAAGAAATAACAAACGGAATTTTACCAGAACGGTTTAATAACCACATACGTTCATCTAGTCTTCTCGCCATTAACATCGTTTCGAAAATTGCAAGTACATCTTCGTTTGATAAACCTAAATCCTCATGCTTAATTTGAACATCTTGCATACGAACACCCCTTCCCGACGTTTCACTTTCGCTACCTAAAGAGAAATTAAAAATGAATTGCGCGATTATCCACCGCTAACGCTGATTCCGCTAGTACCTCATTGAGTGACGGATGTGGATGAATGGCCTGGCTAATTTCCCAAGGCGTTGCATCCAATAATTTAGCAAGTGATGCTTCTCCAATTAAATCTGTCACATGTGGCCCTACCATATGAATACCCAAAATATCATTCGTTCCTTCATCGGCAATAATTTTTACAAAGCCATCTGTCTCTCCATTAACTAGCGCTTTTCCAATCGCCTTGAATGGAAACTTACCGACCTTCAATGAATAACCTTGCTCTCGCGCAGCACTTTCTGTTAAACCAATACTTGCAACCTCAGGGTAAGAATAAACGCACTTTGGTACATTTAGAACATCAAGTGCCTCTGTTTTACCCGTTGCAATATGCTCAATAGCAGATATCCCTTCGTGTGAAGCAACATGAGCTAATTGTAAGCCACCGATAACATCCCCTATGGCATACATATGTGATTCCTTTGTTTGGTACGAATCATTGACTTTGATAAACCCATTTTCAACTTCTATTTCTGTATTTTCTAATCCAATACCTTGTGTATTTGCTTCACGTCCAACACAAAGCAACACTTTATCAGCCTCAAATAATTCATCCTTATCATTAACTTTCGCAGAAATGAAAACGTTATCATTTTCAATTTTAAAGGTTCCCGTATCTAAGCGAGCGTTTGTAACAATGCGGACGCCTCTTTTTTCAAGCTGCTTGGTTACCTCTTTTACAATATCCGTATCCTCTGCAGGTAAAATGGATGGCCCATATTCAATGACCGTAACGTAAACCCCAAAATCACAAAGCATCGAAGCCCACTCAATTCCAATAACTCCTCCGCCAACAATTAACAATGACTTCGGAAGATTTTCCATTTCCAGTGCATGATCAGAATTCATCACATATTGACCGTCAACCGTTAGTCCGGCCATCCCTCTTGGCTTTGATCCTGTTGCAATGACCACATTTGTTGGAACTAACATTTCATTTTCATCGCCATTATTCATTTCAACTGAAATAGTACCAGGCATTGGTGAGAAAATGGACGGCCCTAAAATTCGTCCTGTTCCCTGATAAACGTCTATTTTGCCCTTTTTCATCAGTGTATTCACACCTTGGCTCAATTGCTCAACAATCGTTTGCTTCCTTGCCTGCACTTTGTCGAATTGCAATGTAACTCCTTTAATATCAACACCATATTCAGCAGCTGTTTTATTTGCCATACGATACACTTCTGCACTTCGAAGTAAGGCCTTACTTGGTATACAGCCTTTATGCAAGCATGTTCCACCTAGGCGCTCACGTTCGACAATAGCTGTTTTTAAGCCAAGCTGTGCAGCTCGAATTGCTGCAACATAGCCACCTGTACCTCCGCCTAAAATGACAACATCATAATTTTGAGCCATATGGATTCCCCCTTATGAGAAAAATGCTAAAGCATTTTGTTCCTTTGGTACCTACGATAAATGATCTGTCCTTGCAGTTTAAATTCATATCAATTATGCCTCGGCATAATTTCCGCTGTCGCGCAGTTAAACAATGCGTCCGGAATTGGCCGGAGGCATTAACTTCTTTCAACGGGTGTCCAAACACTCGCTGAAAGAAGTTAAACTATTAATTTACTATAAAGTTAGAAGAAGTCGACAATGCGACTTCTATTAAGCGGTTCTTAACGACCGTGTAAAATATTTTTTTCATTTTTTAAGAATTGACTACGAGACTTTGATACTCGAGCGATACGTTCTTCTGCTAAACGATTAGCTGCAACATATGTCGGTATACCATCACGTTTAGAAATCTCGAAGATTTTTTCGATACTATCATAAATGCCTTCAACACGTTTCATCGCACGCTCACGGTTATATCCATATAATTCATCAGCTACATTTATTACTCCACCTGCATTAATGACATAATCAGGTGCATAAACTATCCCTAATTCATGTAAATAATCACCATGGCGAGAATCTTGTAGCTGGTTATTGGCAGAACCCGCGATAACCTTTGCTTTTAGTTGCGGAATCGTTTCATCATTTAAAATCGCACCTAATGCACAAGGTGAGAAAATATCAACTTCCTGTGAATAGATTTCCTCTGGTGCAACAGCAGTCGCATCAAAATCATTCACAACTCGATCAATTGCTGCTTGATTAATATCTGTAACAACAAGTTTTGCACCTTCATTATGTAAATACTCGCAAAGCTTGTAAGCTACATTACCTAAACCTTGTACAGAAATAGTACGCCCCTCTAGTGATTCAGATCCAAATGCTTCTTTTGCTGCTGCTTTCATACCACGGTATACCCCGTAAGCAGTTACTGGAGATGGGTTTCCTGATGAACCAAAAGCCGGGGAAATTCCCGTTACATAATTAGTTTCCTCGTGCATTAAATCCATATCTGTCACTGTTGTACCAACGTCTTCTGCAGTAATATAACGACCATTAAGCCCTTGGATGAAACGTCCTAGTGCACGGAACATTTCTTCATTTTTATCTTTAAATGGGTCACCTATAATAACCGTTTTTCCTCCGCCTAGGTTTAAACCAGCTGCAGCATTTTTATAGGTCATCCCTCGTGCTAAACGTAATGCATCCTCTATCGCATTTTCTTCTGATGCATATGTCCACATACGTGCCCCGCCTAGTGCTGGCCCAAGTGTTGTGTCATGGATAGCGATAATCGCTTTTAACCCTGATGCTTCATCTTGGCAAAATACCAATTGTTCATAATCATACTTTTCCATATACTTGAAGATTTCCATGAAAACTCGCCCCTTTGCTTTGGAAAGTGCATCCCCAAATGCCCATCCCAATTCAGTATAATAAATGTATCAATTATGCCTCGGCATAATTGCGTCCGGAATCGGCTTTGTGCTTAGGCCTGCACGAGGGCCGACACGATGTCGGTCATTTCGATAATGCCACAGGACGTGGCGTTTTTACCGATGCAGGTCAGTTAGCCGTTATCGCATGGATGCG
>NZ_JBFTHS010000073.1:0-16614 GCF_056394365.1 Lysinibacillus sp. 10T31 | reverse complement strand
CTCGACTTGCATGTATTAGGCACGCCGCCAGCGTTCGTCCTGAGCCAGGATCAAACTCTCCATAAAAAGAAATTTGATTAGCTCAAATTGTTTTGCTGGCATCATGTTTGATGTCCAAAATTTTGTTTCGTTCACTAACTCAAGGCTAGYTACTAAAAACTTTATTGATTACGTTTTGCTTGTTCAGTTTTCAAGGTTCATTTCGTTGCTGTTTTTTCAACAACTCCATTATCATAACTTGTATTCAACAAGAAGTCAACAACTTTTTTTAAAAAATTCTTTATTCAAATCTTTTTTTTAAGCCGTCCTTCTTGTTAAGGACAAGTAATAATATATAATATAGCAATTTAAAAATCAAGCTTTTTTTGAAAAAAGTTTAAAAATCTTTTTATCATCGACTACAAACAAGAGAATTCCTACTATAACAATGAATCCGCCAATAATTTGTGTGGCTATTAAATACTCTTTGAAAATTAGAAGAGCTAAAATGGCCGCGCCAATTGGTTCAAATAATATCGCAATGGAGACTACATTTGTACTAACGTATTTAATAGACCAATTAAATAGAGTATGACCCAATAAATTAGGAATTATCGCTAATAAAATAAACCATATCCAGTCCATAGTAGAATAAGGGCCGAACGATTCCCCCTTAATAAGAACATAGATGAATAATGTAATTGTACTAACAGCATAAACAATCATCGTATATGTCACAAGAGATAATCTTTTCCGTACATCTTGTCCAAATAAAAAGTAAGCTGTAACGAGTGCACACGCAACAAGAGCAAGCATGTCTCCATAAAATGCAGTTCCGCTAAGTTTAAAATCTCCCCAACTAATTAAAATACTACCGACAATAGCAATCGCTCCTGCAAATATGGTTTTCAGAGTAATGTTCTCTTTAAAGAAAAAATATGTACCTACAAATGCAAACAATGGCTGTAGTGTAACCAAAACTGTAGAACTTGCTACAGAAGTGTAATTGAGTGATTCAAACCACAAAATAAAATGGAATGCTAAAAATATGCCTGCAACTGAAGAAAATAGCCAATCACGTATTCTTAATCTCTTTATCTCATGAATGTACTTCCAAACAAACAGAGGAGCCATTATTATCACTGAAAAGAACATACGGTAAAACGCGATAACCCCCGCTTCTGCATTTGCTAATTTTACAAATATGGCAGATAGGGATACAGAAATAACGCCAATAAAAATAGGTATGTATGGATGAATTTTTGGTTTCTCCATAAAATCCAACCTCCGATCAATTTTGTCTCGGCATCATTACGTCTGGATTCAGCTTTGTACTCGGGCCTGCATGAGGGCCGACACGATGTCGGTCATTTCGGTAATGTCAAAAGACATGGCGTTTTTACCGAGGGCCAACACGATGTTGGTCATTTCGGTAATGCCACAGGACGTGGCGCTTTTACCGATGCAGGTCAGTTAGCCGTTATCGCATGGATGCGATGATTTTAGGCTAACATCTTCTAAGGACTCCTTTCCATTCCGTGACATCAGCCAGAAACTTTAACTTATACTCGCATTCATCTCACTACCTATAAAGGTTAAGACAGCTGTAGCTGTCGCTTTGCTTTCGCTACATAAAACATTTGTAGCTGACGTTTCACCTTCGCTAAATAAAACAATTGTGGCTGCAGCTTTTCTTTCGCTACCAAAAATATGTGCTGAAAGAAATTAAAAATACTTATACTTCATTACTATCGTGATGTACAATACAAAAAAGTAATGTACATATAATAATGACACCTTGCATATCTCTTAGCAATACGAAATATCTATGGAGGGTTGCGTATGGAAACCTTGGAAAATATGATTACATATGAAGTTGGCATAAAATTAGTAATTGCAGCCACATTAAGTTTAGTAATCGGTATCGAAAGGGAATTAAAAAAGAAGCCTGTAGGATTAAAAACGAGCTTAGTTATCGCTACATTTAGCTGTTTATTAACTGTTATTTCGATTGAAACCGCCTATTCAACACCCCCAAGGTCAGAAATCAACATTACAATGGACCCTCTACGATTGGCTGCCCAAATCGTTAGTGGAATTGGATTTCTTGGAGCAGGTGTTATTCTAAGACGAGGGAATGATAGTATCTCAGGTTTAACAACTGCAGCAATGATCTGGGGAGCTGCTGGGATAGGAATTGCTGTTGGCGCAGGCTTCTATCTAGATGCTACATTAGCTGTTATTATCATCGTCTTCGGAATTGAGGTTTTATCGCCGTTTCTAATGAAAATAGGACCAAAAAGAATTCGTATGCGAGAAATATCATTGAAAGTTCAGATTAACAATGATGACAATAGTGAATCCTTTTTACAATTCCTAAAGGAAAACAATATTATTATTGAAAACATACGCATTCAAGATGTTCCAAATAATAATAATGTTTATCACGAATTAGATTTACGCTTATCATTAATAGTCTCTGATAACTTACTGTCATTTTATCGTTCATTACGAGCACTACCCTATATAGAAAAAATCAAAATGGAAATTTTAAACTAGTTGGAGGATTCTTTCGTGGTAGAACTATTAAAACTATTAAAAAATGGGAATAAGCCTTCTCTGCTGGCAGCAGTAGTCAATGCCTTTTTAGGAATTATTAAAGGTGTTGCCTTCTCCTTTACAGGTAATGTTGCTATGTTTGCAGAAATGATGCACTCACTAGGAGATGCAGCAAACCAATTATTCGTTTATATCGGCTCAGCGCTTTCGAAAAAAGCACCGACAAAACAATTTCCTGGAGGCTTTGGCCGAATTGTAAATTTAGTTTGTCTTTTTGCTGTTATAATCGTGGCGATCCTTTCTTATGAAACCGTAAAAGAAGGCTGGCATCATTTTATACACCCCGCTGGAGAATCTAAAGGGATGCTCATTGCACTTGGCGTATTATTGATCGGTATTGTTTTAGAAGGGTCAGTTCTTGCGAAAGCTGCCGTTGAAATACTGCATGACGCTGGGCAGGAAAAAACGGGAATAATAACAGCTATCCCTAAAGCTTTCCCTTATTTAAATCGCGCAAAACCAGCAACGAAATTAGTATTTATGGAAGACTTAGTAGCTACAGGTGGTAATGTCTTGGCCTTCGCTGCTATTTTAATCGCACATTATACAGGCTGGACAAGAATCGAGGGGCTTGTTTCAATGATTATAGGCTGTATGATGTTCTACGTAGTAGCAAAAGTGTTCCTTGATAATGCACGTGGAGTTATTGGGGAAACAGACGAAGAAATGCTAAATCATATTGCTCATCTTGTAATGGATGACCCTAATATTAAAGATATTGTTCGCTTAGAGGTCGTTAAAGAAGGTGAATTTTTACATGTGGAATTAGTTGCTGAAGCTGACCCCAACCTATCACTCGCTTTTCTAGATGATGTACGCGACCATTTAACAGAGGTCATTTTAAGTCAGAAGGGCGTATCGAAAGTGGCAATTTTATTTGATGAGGATGATGGGAAACAAGAATGGGTGCACATTGGCGAAAGACCGGAAAACTCAACATTCGAACAATAACTCATTATTCAAAACATTTTAAATAAGATAAATAGCCAATTGCCATATTACAGGCAGTTGGCTATTTTTTATACAAGTACCAGCTAACCCAGTTCTTGTTTAACTTCTTTTGTATCTTCTATTAAGTATCGGAAGACTTCTATAACGGACGTTGCAAAAACATTTGCTGACAGAAGTTATAGGGAGTTTTGCAAAATAGTTCGCACATCTTCTTCCTGTAATTTGTTGAAGTTTCCAAATGGTCCATTTTGCATAGCATGTTCTACAATTTGATGGAATTTTGAATCGTCAATTTCATAATCCGCTAGACTACTTGGAGCTCCTAGAGAAGTCCAGAATGCCGATAAACGATCAATCCCTTCGTATGCAACCTCGTCTAGAGACTTCCCTGTTGCGTCGACACCGAAAACGCGAGTTGCAATGCCTGCAAAACGCTCTGGATTTACGGGTACACTTAGACGCATCCAATGTGGTTGTAATATCGCTAAACCACCTGCGTGCGGAATATCGTAAACCGCAGAGACAGCGTGCTCAATATTATGTGACGCCCAGTCACCACGAGAGCCAATTGATAAGAATCCATTTAACCCAATTGTTCCAGCTAATAAAATCGTTTCACGTAACTGGATATTCTCTAAATCTTCTATTAGTTTAGGTGCTGTTGTAATGACCGTTCGCAATACTCCTTCACACATCTCATCTGTAATCGGTGTATTTGTCGTATTATGGAAATATTGTTCAAATACATGCGACATCATATCAACGATACCGTAAACTGTATGATTTTTTGGTACTGTCACTGTATACGCTGGATTTAAAATCGAAAATTTCGGGAATACAGCAGGGCTACCCCAGCCTAGTTTTTCTTCTGTCGCAGCGTTTGTAATGACAGAACCTGAGTTCATTTCGGAACCTGTTGCAGCTATCGTTAATACCGTCCCGAGCGGTAAAGCGTCTTCCACAATTACTTTACGCTTTACAATATCCCAAGCATCGCCATCATATTTTGCACCTGCGACTATTAACTTAGAACAGTCAATTACGGAACCGCCTCCAACAGCTAGGACAAGATCAATTTCTTCTTTTTTACAAAGATCAATACCAAGTCTTGCTGTTTCCACACGCGGATTTGGCTCAACGCCGCTTAGTTCAAATATTGTTTTATCGGCTTCTTGTAACTTTTCGATAACAGCATTGTATACACCATTTTTCTTAACACTACCTCCACCATAGACAACTAACACCTTTTCACCATGCTGTGCTAACTCATTCGAAAGCTTTTCTAGTGCATTTTCACCAAAATGTAACTTCACTGGGTTATAAAATGTAAATGAATCCATTCAATTCGCCCCTTTCTACTTGGATTTTCTCATATTTATGTTGAAGAAAGCAAAGAATAAAGATCCCTAAACATGAATCATGTAAGGATAAAAAGACCAATCTCCATAGAGCTTAATCGTATTATTATTTTCAAGTTGCTCATTTGTAACAACCGCCATTCCCTGTTTCACAACACTGTCATTATTTTCATTAAAAGTTCAACTGACTCTAACCGTAACTCCCCCTATTGTTGTAGCAATTTTGACATTAGTACATTAGCGGCGTTTCACCTTAGCTAGTATTGCAAATGGATTTCTCTTCATCATCCTATCATGATTTGTTTAATGAGCAATAAATAGGAAGCAACCTTAGAGGAGGCCTCATAAGGTTGCTATATTACTCTTTGAATGGCTTTGTTTTCATTAAACATCATGCATAATAGCTGCCTGTTATGCAATATAGAACTGTTAAAATTATTGGACAGGCTAAAACAGCTGCATGCACTGCCTTGGCTATATCATTTCTAATATTACGGTGTCGCAATACTATAAGTTCCCTTACGTGTAATCGTCATTGTAGTAGGAGTAGAACTTACTTTAACAACCTTATCTATCAAAGCAACACTCAAATACGATTTCTCTGATTCCACTACTTTATAATTAAGTTGTGCAAGCACTGAGACATCTTTAATGGTTAAATCAGTAATTGGATTACCATCTATATCTGTCCAATTGACAAAATAAGCTCTTTTCCCAGGTTGAGAAACATTATATATCTGAGTTTTCCCAACGTTTGCTGGTGTATGTGTCAAATTATACGTTTTGTCTATTAACAAGGTGCTTGTAAGTGTATAGGGAATAATTGTTTTATAGTTAGCTACTAACTGCTGTATTTCATTTGCTGTCAAGTTCGTTCCTTTCATTATCTTTGATTCTGTAACAAGCGGATTTATTATAGAGATATCTCCTGCCGCTAGACCTGTAATACCTGCCGTTGTATAATCTCCGATTACGGCAGTCCCCGCATTAATTTTGGAACCTGATCCAAACGAATAAATACAAATCGCCCCACGAAAAAAAACGAGTCATCCTAATGATATAGGAGTGACTCGTTTTGTATTTATCTATTGAATCAATTATGCCTCGGCATAATTGCGTCCGGAATCGGCTTTGTGCTTGCACAAAGCACTCCTTTCCGATTTCCGTGACATCTGCCGGAGGCTTTAACGTCTTTCAGCTGAAAGACGTTAAACCCATCCACGGAAGCGTGAAGCTTCTGCAGTGCGGCGAACACCTACCATATAAGCTGCTAAACGCATGTTAATGTTACGTGTTGTCGCTGTTGTATAAACGTTTTCAAATGCATCAACCATTTTTTTGTATAGACGTTCTTCAACTTCTTCTTCTGTCCAGTAATAACCTTGGTTATTTTGTACCCATTCGAAGTAAGAAACGGTTACACCACCAGCCGATGCTAATACGTCTGGTACAAGTAAAATACCACGATCAGTTAAAATTCTAGTTGCTTCAGAAGTTGTTGGACCGTTCGCTGCTTCAACTACGATGTTTGCTTTAATGTTGTTTGCATTATCAGCAGTAATTTGGTTTTCAATAGCAGCTGGTACTAGAATATCACAATCAAGCTCTAATAATTCTTTGTTTGAAATTGTGTTTTCAAATAATGTCGTTACAGTACCGAAGCTATCGCGACGATCTAATAAGTAGTCGATATCTAAACCTTCTGGATCATGAAGTGCACCATAAGCATCTGAAATACCGATTACTTTTGCACCTAAATCATGCATGAATTTCGCAAGGAAGCTACCTGCATTACCGAAGCCTTGAATAACAACGCGTGCACCTTTAATATCAATGCCACGTTTTTTCGCTGCTTCTTGAATAACGATTGTTACACCTTGTGCAGTTGCACGGTCACGACCTTGAGAACCACCAAGCACTAGTGGTTTACCTGTGATGAAACCTGGTGAGTTGAATTCATCCATACGGCTGTATTCATCCATCATCCAAGCCATAATTTGTGCATTCGTAAATACGTCTGGCGCAGGAATATCTTTTGTTGGTCCTACGATTTGACTAACTGCACGTACATATCCACGGCTTAATTTTTCGATTTCGTCCATAGACATTTGACGAGGGTCACAGATGACACCGCCTTTACCACCGCCATAAGGTAGATCTACGATACCACATTTCAATGTCATCCACATTGAAAGCGCTTTAACTTCTTCCTCGGATACGGCCGGATGGAAACGAACCCCACCTTTAGTTGGTCCTACTGCATCATTATGTTGTGCACGGTAACCAGTAAATACTTTTGTTGTACCATCATCCATTTTCACTGGAATACGCACTTGTAGCATGCGAAGCGGTTCTTTTAACAATTCATACATTGCTTCGTCATAGCCAAGTCTATTTAGAGCCTCTTGAATGACTTCTTGAGTTGATGTGAACAGATTTAAGTTTTCAGACATTATTAAATCGCCTCTTTATTTTTATAATGATAGTATATCGGCATCATTGTAACATACTTCCGAATTAAAATGTGAACATTTTGTTAAAGTTTAAAAACTTTTTCAATTTGCTCGATTGACCAATCTAAATCCTCTTGTGAAATCACAAGTGGTGGCGCAAATCGAATGACAGTATCATGTGTTTCCTTACATAATAAGCCTAATTCTTTAAGCTTTTCACAGTACGGACGTGCTGCCTCTGTTAATTCCATTCCGATAAATAAACCACGACCACGAACGTCTTTAATGACTGGGTTATTAATTTCTTTTAATTTCCCTTTAAAGTATTCACCAAGTTCGTGTGAACGCTCTGCTAATTTTTCATCTAGTAATACTTTAATTGAAGCAATAGATACAGCACATGCTAATGGATTACCGCCGAAAGTTGAACCGTGTGATCCTGGATTGAACACGCTTAAGATTTCACGATTTGCAGCTACACACGAAATCGGGAATACACCGCCACCTAAAGCTTTTCCTAAAATGTACATATCAGGCTCTACATCTTCCCAATCACATGCGAACATTTTACCTGTACGTGCTAAACCAGCTTGGATTTCATCTGCAATGAATAAAACATTGTTTTCACGGCATAGCTCGCGAGCAGCTTTTAAGAAGCCTTCTGATGGAATAACGATACCAGCTTCACCTTGGATTGGTTCAATTAAAAATGCTGCTGTGTTTGGAGTAATTGCAGCCTTTAATGCTTCCAGGTTACCGTAATCTACTAACTTAACATTCGGTAACATTGGACCGAAGCCACGACGATATTCTTCGTCAGATGATAAAGATACAGCAAGCATAGTACGACCATGGAAGTTACCATTACATGCAATGATTTCAGCTTTGCCATCTTCTACACCTTTTACATCATATGCCCAACGACGAGCTGCTTTAAATGCAGTCTCTACCG
Source organism: Lysinibacillus sp. 10T31 (assembly GCF_056394365.1). Taxonomy (NCBI): domain Bacteria; kingdom Bacillati; phylum Bacillota; class Bacilli; order Caryophanales; family Bacillaceae; genus Lysinibacillus; species Lysinibacillus sp. 10T31. The sequence goes on along the minus strand of NZ_JBFTHS010000073.1, from coordinate 8,302 downwards.
CTTCTGCACCTGTATTCATCGGTAATACCATTTGTTTATTCGTTAATTTACCAACAAGCTCATACCACTCACCAAGATTTTCACTATAAAATGCACGAGAAGTTAATGTTACTTTATCAGCTTGTTCTTTTAACGCGGCGATAATTTTTGGATGACGATGTCCCTGATTCACAGCAGAGTAAGCTGATAGCATATCTAAGTATTTGTTCCCTTCTGGATCTTTTACCCAAGCACCTTCAGCCTCTGAAATAACGATTGGTAGCGGGTGATAGTTTGCAGCACCAAAATTTTGTGTTTGTTCAATAACTTGATTTGTTTTTGTCATATAGTATTCTCTCCTTACGTTCATGATGAAAAATCTATGGAAGACTCTGTTTCTCTATAAGTAAAATCAATAGAACAATTTCAGCATTTTCTGAATATAAAAAGCAAGAATCTGCTCACTACTCCTAGGTAAGCCGCCTCGACATTAGCGCCTGTGGTTCTTGCCGGACTCACTTTACCAGGAGGAGTCTCGCAGATTCTCTTATAATTTATGCCTCGGCATAATTGCGTCCGGAGGCAAAACTTCTTCAGTCAGCCGAAATAAGTTATAGCATTTCAGAAGTTGTTTTTGCTTGCATGTGAAGTTGTAGATAGTCAGGGCCACCTGCTTTTGAGTCAGTACCTGACATATTGAAGCCGCCGAATGGTTGGTAACCAACGATTGCACCAGTACATCCACGGTTGAAGTATAAGTTACCTACATGGAAATCTTCACGTGCTTTTTCTTGGTTCATACGATTATTTGTAATAACCGCACCAGTTAAGCCGTATTCAGTATCATTTGCAATATCAATTGCTTGATCGAAATCTTTAGCTTTTGTAATGGCTACAACTGGTCCAAAGATTTCTTCTTTCATAACTCGTGCAGAAGGAGCTACGTCTGCAAATACTGTTGGTTGGATGAAGTAACCAACTGAATCATCAGCTGTACCACCTGCAACAAGGCGACCTTCACCTTTACCAATTTCAATGTACTCTGTCACTTTATTGAATGCTGCTTGGTCAATAACTGTTGCCATAAAGTTGTTGAAGTCTGATGGGTCACCAACTGTTAACGTGTTTGTTAATTCAACTACACGGTCAACAACTTGGTCATAGACATCTTCAACGATAACAGCACGAGAACATGCTGAACATTTTTGACCAGAGAAGCCAAATGCTGATTTTACGATAGATTGTGCTGCAAGTTCAAGATCTGCTTCTTTATCAACAACGATTGTATCTTTACCGCCCATTTCAGCGATAACACGTTTAATCCAAATTTGACCGTCATTTAATACAGATGCGCGTTGGTTAATACGTAAGCCTACATCACGAGATCCTGTGAAGCTGATGAAGCGTGTTTTTGGATGATCAACTAAGTAGTCACCTACTTCTGCACCAGAACCTGGTACAAAGTTCACAGCACCTGCTGGAAGACCAGCTTGCTCTAACACTTCGATAAATTTATAAGCAACTACAGGTGTTGTTGAAGCTGGTTTTAATAATACTGTGTTACCTGTTACTAAAGCTGCAACCGTTGTCCCTGCCATAATAGCGAATGGGAAGTTCCATGGTGAAATAACAATACCAATACCTAATGGAATATAGTCATAACGGTTATATTCACCAGGACGACTTTCTACAGGTTGACCGTTTTTAATACGTAGCATTTGACGACCATAGTATTCTAAGAAATCAATTGCTTCTGCAGTATCTGCATCAGCTTCAGCCCATGGTTTACCTGCTTCTTTTGTTAAAAGTGCAGAGAATTCATGTTTACGACGACGGATAATTGCCGCTGCTTTGAATAGTACGTCTGCACGAATAGCTGGATCTACTTTTTTCCAAGTTTTAAATGTTTCGTCTGCAGCTTGCATCGCTTTTTCAGCTAGTTCTTTATTCGCTTTTGATACGCGACCAATTACTTCTGTTTTCTTTGCAGGATTGTATGAAACGATTTTATCTTCTGTAGTAATACGCTCGCCACCGATAATAAGTGGATAGTCTTGACCTAAATAACCTTCTACTTTATTTAATGCTTCTAAATATGCGTTGTAATTTGCCTCTTGAGTAAAATCTGTGAATGGTTCGTGTTTGTATGAAATCATACTTTATCCTCCCTCGTGAGATGTGTTTTAAGTGTGCAAAAAACGTTGACGCAAAATATCTTTGCGTTTAGAATATTCTTACACTTATTATAATGCAAAATTTTGTTGCATATTTCAAGTAAAAAATTTTTGAGGTGCACATTTTATGAAAAATTTCGAACCCTTACTCCCTTTTTATGAGTTTATTGCAACAAATGTTTCTGTTGGTATTCATGCTGTAGACCTTTCTGGCAAAACAATTATTTATAACTCAAAGATGAAAGAAATTGAAGGTTTCCATTTTGATGAATTAGCAGATCGTTCTGTTATTGAAATGTTTTCCTTCCGTCAGCATGAAAGTACTTTAATGCGTGTATTACAAACAGGTAAAAAGGAAATTAACGTAAAACAAACTTATTGGAATAAAAATGGTCATGAAATTACAACTATTAATGATACTTTTCCACTTTATGTTGAAAATAAACTAATTGGAGCGATTGAATTTGCTCGTGACATTACATCACTCGAAAAGCTTGTTTATCAGCCCCTTCGTCGATATGATGAACCTTTAACATTCGATATGATTACAGCTGTATCCGAAGCGATGCGACAAATTATCGCAAACGCCAAAAAAGCAGCAGCTGTGAAATTACCGGTATTACTAATTGGAGAATCTGGTACAGGAAAAGATTTAGTCGCAGAGGGAATTCACCATGCAGCATCGCCTGACCCTGAAGCATTTGTAACCTTAGTGAGTCGTCGCACTGTTCCATCTGTTTTAGATAAATTGCAGGAACTCTTACAGGATGACAAGGCGTACACTTTTTTCTTTGAACGCATTGACTTTTTAAGTCTAGATATTCAAGAACAACTATTAGCGGTATTACAATCTCTTCCACAATCTAAATACATGCTCATTGGGAGTGTAGGAAGCGATCCCATTACATTGATCGAGGAAAAGAAACTTTCAAAATCACTGTATTATTTCTTTGCTACAATGGCTATTACCATCCCAAATCTAACAGATCGAAAAGAAGATATTCTTCCATTCGTAGATGATTACTTTAACCGCCATCGAGAACGCTTTGCTTCAAATGTCGCGGATCTAGCACCTGATGTACAGGATTTATTTTTGCAATATGATTGGCCAGGAAATTTAAAGGAACTTGAGCTATTACTAGATGAAATTGTGTCGTTTATGACCACTGAATCAACAGTTACCTCAGATTTATTACCAATGCATTTCCGTTTCAAGGTGCAGCAGCAAGACACATCCAATCACGAGCCGGAATTCTTTATGTTCCAACAGCAAAATGATGTTATGCCGCTCGATGCTTATTTGCGTGAAGCCGAATCATATTATGTGCAAAACGTCTTAAATTTATATGAAGGCAATATTACAAAGGCCGCTAGTGCACTTGGAATGAGTCGCCAAAATCTACAATATCGAATTCGAAAAATAAAAAATCAATAATTATATTTGAATACAAAAAAACGAGGGTACCTTCAAATTTGAAAGTAACCTCGTTTTTTTATCCCGCATTAACAGGCCATAATTTATCTATACCGAAAGCGAAACGTCAGGTACAAGACTCCCGCCTCAAAATTCAGCCAAAGCAAAATAACTGCCTGTAAATGCACGATTTGCGAAGACTAATAATCAGTGGGGTATAAAGACCCCCCACTGAATCAATTATGCCTCGGCATAATTGCGTCCGGAATCGGCTTTAGGCTAACATCCTTTATTAACTCCTTTCCGATTCCGTGACATCTGCCAGAGGCATTAACTTCTTTCAGCGGATGTTCTACTGAAAGAAGTTAAAGTTTCACTTTATTGTCCTGACTGCTCGATCCAGTCCTGTAATTTATCTTTTAGGGAATTAAAACCATTCGCATCCGATTCATCTACACGGTCCTGCAATGATTTACGTGGTAGTGGATCTTTTTTACGCAATGTAGTTGGGCGCTCCTGCAAAGCACGAATCGATAAACTAATTTTTTCGGCATCTTCATCGATTTCAAGTATCTTTACTTCTACCTCTTGCCCAACTGACAAAAATTCACTAACGTCCTTTACAAAGCCGTACGTAATTTCGGAAATATGCACAAGGCCTTGTGTATCTTCATCAAGCGCAACAAATGCACCATACGGCTGTATACCTGTAACTTTTCCAGTCAACACGTCCCCTAATTCATATTTTTTTCCCATAAACTTTGCCCACTTTCTTTTTGTTTGCTACGTATATATCACCATAAATTATAACATACGTGTATTAGTGGGGCAAAAAATCTCTTTATTCGTTAATGGCACTAATTAGGTAATGTTGCTCACCATTTTTAGTTACTACAGAGGTTAATTCAAAGGATAATTGCTGGCCAATTACTCCATGCGCCGCACTTTTTACAGTGGCTCCAATATGAAGTGAGTAACCCTCTATTTCATGAAGAGATTTAAAATTCTCCATCCCATCAAACTGAACAACTTTATCTATATCCAAATCGTCAGTTAGTAGTCTTTGAGCCACTTCTCGATCACCAACCCCATGAGCATATAAAAATAAACTAACGATATTTATTGGATTTAATGTATCAATAATTGTCTCGTCCCTCGTCTCAACATACGAAGTATAAAGAGTTTTAGTTTGCTCAATCCAATCAGAATTAATTGCTATACTTGTTCTCCCATCCTCCGTCTGCATATACGTGTCTTCTCGCGCATATAAAATCCCCATCCATATATCATATGGTGTTAACTGTTCTAGAGTTTTGGATTGTCCAGACAACTTTATTTCATCTAGTATTAATTGGGCTGTTTTGCGCATTGCCTCACCATATTCGCCATTCGCAATGATCGTTAGTAGATCCATGTATTCAGGCTTAAATTGACCAGTTTTTGTACGAATTGGATTGCTGTCAGTTCCTTTAAAGATGGCTAGCCACGTATTTTCAAATTCTCCCTTTAATACGTCAAAATCACTATACTCAGAAGGTTTATCCGCTATAAGCGTTTTTTCATAAAGACGCAAAATATTTGCAGAATCCTCTAGAGAATAGAGTAAATCCCCACCAACAAGTAATGAGCCTGTAGCCAAGTATTTAAAATATCCTAATACACTCGGGTGAAGGCGTTCAATATATTCGGGCGCGTCATTCCCGAACACAGGATTAGGTCGAAAACTAAAGCTTTGCCCATTATATTGCAATTCCAAATATTGCTTTTCAGCCGAAGTAATTAATTTATTTAGGTCTGCAGGGAGACTTTTCGGTTTTTGTAATAAAACTTTTTCATACGGAGCAAGTTTATTAGAATAATAGCCTGCAATATCTTCTACTGAGTTAGAATATATACTATAAAAGGAATAAGATTCTTCAAACGACATAGGATTTTCGTAAGTTTCGATACTCTGTATTCGCTCACGTGGTGTTTGTAGATTATCCAATGCATTCTTTTCTAAACTTTTTAAAACGTCATTATTGGTGTTCTGTATGTCTTGAAACAACTCTTTTCTTTTAGGTAATGAGTACGCTTCATTATCTGCAATTTGAACTTTTGATATTTCACTAAACTCTTTCTCCGGAATGTCGAGCTCTTTACGCATTTGTTCACGTTTTTCTTGATATTTTTTTGTGAAGTTTGAAAGCCATTCGTCATATTCTTTTTCTTGTTCTTGTTCAGCTGTTTGAACAAATGTCGATGGATTAATGATATACGACGAAACGAGTACACTTAATAAAAGTACACTTGCAATGCTTACTATCCAGACAGCTGGCTTTTGCCATCTTGAAGGGGGCTTTTGAGTTGTTATTGTTTCTTGTGCTTGTTGTGTTGCATTTTCTGCCTCGATTTGTGCGAAAACGGCTTCTGGATCTAACTGTGATTCCATGCGATCATAGGATTTTTTTAGAAGCTCCATTCGTTTTTCAAATTGTTTATCATCCATTTTCAACACTCCCCTCTTGCATTAACACCGCTTTGAGCTTTTCTTTTGCACGTAATATACGAACTTTGACAGTTGATAACGAAATATTTAGTACCTCGGCTATCTCCTCATACTTTAATTCATGGAAGTAAAATAATATAAGAGGATAACGATATTTTTCATCCAGTTCGTTAATGGCATTATGTAATAGCCTATCCTCCTCAAAATTAAGGGCATGCTTTTCTGCTGAAGATGAGGGCATTTGTTGCTGAGCACTCAGCTTTTCTTCCTTTGCCTGCTCTCGTTGTTCTTTGCGATAATAATCACGTGTTGCATTTAATGTGATTTTATAGAGCCATGTCGTAAAACGATCCTGCTTAAATTGATGTAAAAAACGATAGAGCTTCACAAATACCTCCTGCGAAACATCAGCTAAATCATCACTATGTACACCGCATTGAAAAGCAAATTTTTCAACTGTTCGTTGATGTATTCGGATCAGCTCTATATAGGCATCTTTGTCTCCTTGCTGAGCCCGTTCTATTAATTCAGTTTCTGTCACAGTCATCCCCCCTTTTCACATGTAACGAATGATTTCTCCTAATTGTTACATATTTAAATAGATTTCACTTTTTTGATAATAACTCCAAACGCTAATTTCGTCGCTAAAATTACCTCCGCTGTACAAACAAAATTATTTTAGAATATCTATAAATCATTTTCTGAAATGTGCTTGTGTAACGAGAATATTGCGGTAAAATGAAACTTTAGTATAAGGAGGATTAATTTTTGTGTCTTCGAGAGATCAATTTACATCTAAAATTGGGTTTATTTTAGCTGCCGCTGGAAGTTCTATAGGGTTAGGAGCTATTTGGAAGTTTCCCTACATGGCGGGTACTAACGGCGGAAGTGTCTTTATTTTTCTATTCATCCTATGTACATTTTTCATCGGTTTGCCGGTGTTAATTGCAGAATTTATGATTGGTCGTCGTGGGCAAAAGGATGCTGTCACGTCGTTTAAGGAACAAGCGCCAGGAAAACCATGGTACTTCATAGGGTGGGGTGGCATGATTATAGCTGGGCTAATACTGTCATTCTACAGTGTTGTTGGTGGCTGGATTTTAAGCTACTTGGGGCGCGCCATAACATTCCATCTCAATAGTTCAAATGGTAATTATGCAGATTTATTCAGTAACATCATTTCAAGCCCATTTGAAGCAGTCCTTGTTCAAGGGTTATTTATGTTGTTAACTGTAGTGATTGTATCAGCTGGTATTAAAGGCGGTATTGAAAAAGCTAGTACATGGATGATGCCACTGTTATTCATCTTCTTCATCGTATTAGTTATACGCTCTTTAACATTGGACGGTGCAATGGAAGGCGTCAAATTTATGTTCGTCCCTGATTGGTCCTATTTAAATGCAGAAACATTTTTAAAAGCGCTTGGACAAGCATTCTTCTCGTTAAGTGTTGGGATCGCGGTAATGATCACGTATGCTTCCTATTTATCGAAATCAGAAAAGATTGGAAATTCAGCTATCAATGTGGCATCGATGAATATCATTATTTCTTTACTTGCAGGTCTAGTAATTTTCCCAGCAGTGTTCGCACTTGGCTATACACCTGATCAAGGTCCTGGCCTCGTATTTATTATTTTACCTGCTGTTTTTGAGCAATTACCTCTTGGCGGTCTGTTCTTAACGATTTTCTTCGTACTTTTACTATTTGCAACTGTTACTTCTTCCATTTCCATGTTAGAAATTGTCGTGGCTATCGCAATTGGAGATAAGCATGAAAAGCGTAAAAAAATCGCTTGGATTGGCGGTATTATTATTTTTATCGTCGGTATTCCAAGTGCACTATCATTTGGCATCCTATCTGATGTGAAAATTTTAGATCGCTCTATTTTTGACTTTGTAGACTTTTTAACGAATAGTATTGGTATGCCAATTGGAGCCTTACTGATATCTATCTTTGTGGGCTATTATTATACAAAGGACATTTCTCGTAAGGAGCTTGCCTCATCTAGCCTGATGTTCAATATTTGGTATATTTTAATTCGTTATGTTTCTCCGATAGCGATATTAATTATTTTCATCCAGGGGATTTTACCGTTATTTAAATGACGGATTGTAATATTAAGTGCAACACTCAGAAATCAATATAAAGGAAGCCCATAACGACCTCGTGTAGAATGTAGTTACCACACCAACATTCAAACGGAGGAATCGTTATGAGCTATACCCATCTTACCATATCAGAACGTGT
>NZ_JBFTHS010000072.1:0-17214 GCF_056394365.1 Lysinibacillus sp. 10T31 | reverse complement strand
TAAGGCAACGGATTTTGATTCCGTCATGCCTAGGTTCGAATCCTAGTACCCCAGCCATTCATTTCTTAATATGAGCCATTAGCTCAGTTGGTAGAGCATCTGACTTTTAATCAGAGGGTCGAAGGTTCGAGTCCTTCATGGCTCATCATGTTTTTATAAAAATTATGCGCCCGTAGCTCAATTGGATAGAGCGTCTGACTACGGATCAGAAGGTTATGGGTTCGACTCCTGTCGGGCGCGCCAAATAAGCCTAATAGTATCGGAATGTAGCTCAGCTTGGTAGAGCACTTGGTTTGGGACCAAGGGGTCGTAGGTTCGAATCCTGTCATTCCGACCATCTTTCCTGATTGTTGGGGCCTTAGCTCAGCTGGGAGTAGCTCAGTTGGTAGAGCATTAGATTGAAGCTCTAAGTGTCGGCGGTTCGATTCCGTCCTGACCCACCATATTTGCGGGTGTAGTTTAATGGTAAAACCTCAGCCTTCCAAGCTGATGTCGTGAGTTCGATTCTCATCACCCGCTCCAAAAAATAATGGGCCTATAGCTCAGCTGGTTAGAGCGCACGCCTGATAAGCGTGAGGTCGATGGTTCGAGTCCATTTAGGCCCACCATTATTCCGAAGTAGCTCAGTTGGTAGTAGCACCTGACTGTTAATCAGGTTGTCGCAGGTTCGAGTCCTGCCTTCGGAGCCAYGGCCCSTTGGTCAAGTGGTTAAGACACCGCCCTTTCACGGCGGTAACACGGGTTCGAATCCCGTASGGGTCATCAAGCATGTTGCACATTAGTGCGACATGCTTTTTTTGTATTCTTTGAAAATCACTTATTATACAGGGGGTTCCGGCAATCTTTGAAATTTTGAACAAAGTATTTCATATATAAAATATGTATGTTTTCTGGCAGATTTTTTCGTGGTGATTATAGTTCTATTCCTCTAATATGAGGATAGATGGAGGAATTCAATATGAATTTACATGAAGTACAGCGTTTTTTAGAACTTTATCAAGTAGAACAAAATGAGTCGAAAACATGGCTAGAAAATAAATTACAGCAAATTAAAACTGCAGGAGAATATATACCGACAACGGAAGAATTAATCTTTGGTGCACGAGTGGCTTGGCGCAATAGTAATAAGTGTATTGGTCGATTGTTTTGGCAATCGCTGCATGTTGTAGATGCCCGAGATATTATAAATGAAGAGGATATTTTCAGCGCATTGCTTGAACATATTCAATATGCAACAAATGGTGGAAAAATTCGTCCAACAATAACGGTTTTTGCACCAGGGCGTGTTCGTATATGGAATCATCAGCTAATCCGTTATGCTGGTTATGAAACGGAATCTGGAATCGTTGGTGATCCACATTCTGTTGAGTTTACAAAAGTATGTGAGTCACTTGGCTGGCAAGGTGAGAAAACAGCATTTGATGTGCTTCCACTTGTTGTACAGATGGATGGAAGGGAGCCGCAAGTGTTTACAATCCCTAACGAGTATGTACTACAGGTACCGATTCGTCATCCAGAATCCTCTCAAGTAGAGAAGTTAGGATTAAAATGGTATGCAGTGCCGATAATTTCGAGTATGCGTTTCCAAATGGCAGGTATTGATTTTGAGGCGGCCCCATTCAATGGTTGGTATATGGGTACAGAAATCGGGGCACGTAATTTAGCAGATCATGAGCGTTATAATATGCTGCCCGCTATAGCAGAAATTTTTAATCTTGATACAACGAAACAGGCTTCTCTATGGCGTGATCGTGCATTAGTTGAGCTGAATATTGCCGTTCTACATTCCTTTAAAGAAGACGGTGTCAGCATCGTAGATCATCATACAGCTGCACAGCAATTTAAATTGTTTGAGGAAACAGAAGCAACAGCAGATCGTAAGGTTACAGGTAATTGGACATGGTTGATTCCACCTCTTTCACCAGCTACAACTCACATTTACCATAAACCTTATGTTAATGTTTACAATACACCGAACTATTTTTATTTGAAACCACCTTATTAATAAAGAAAGGCAGCTCACGTTTAACTTATTTCCGTTGAAATAAGATTATGAGCTGCCTTTTTTAATTTACATATTCATTTTTAGAAGCCCTAAATGAACATAAGAAAAGTATCAATACAACGATAACAAATAACCATCCAGTGATATTCCAGCCACCGAATAAATCATGCAAATAACCAAATAAGATTGGACCGATTGCGGCTAATAAATATCCTAATGATTGTGCAAACCCCGATAAATCAGCTGCCTCAAAAGCTGTACGGGTACGTAGTGTAAAGAACATCATTGCTAATGCGAATGAAGACCCTCCCGCTAAGCCTAGTAGTATCATCCACAGTACAGCGAGACTTGTCCATTCCATCACTACTCCGATAAAGCCAACTAAATAAAATACCGTAAACATTAATACGAGAGGTCGTTGAGATGTCATTTTACTTGCAATAATAGGCACAGCTAAAGCCATTGGAACTTGTGAAAATTGCATGATGGAAAACATCCAGCCTGCACGATCTGCTGCTAAGCCTTGTGCTATGTATATTTCAGGAATCCAAGCTGCGGTTGTATAGAATAATAATGATTGTAATCCCATAGCCCCCGTTACTGCCCAAGTAACAGGTGATTGCCATAATGGTGCACGTTCTTTCGTTGTTTTAACAGTATACTCAGGCTTATTAAATTTCAGCTGTGGAATCCAAATTAATATGGTTAACACCACAAGAACAAGTGCGATTGCTAAAGCTCCTTGCCAACCAAATGATGAATTGGCAATAGGATAACTAATACCAGCACCAAGACCAGCTGTCAAATTCATCGACATTGTGAAAAATGCCATAAGTAAACCTACGTGATAGGGAAATTTCAATTTAAGTAATCCCGGAATTAGTACGTTACCGAATGAAATGGCTATACCAATTAGCATAGTACCAAATACGAGTAAACTAGTTGTGCCAAGGGAGCGTAGGACAATTCCTACAGCTAAAAGAATAGTTGATAAAAATAATGTTAATTCTAATCCAATTTTACGTGCGACAATTGGTGCGAATGGTGAAATAATTGCAAATGCTAGCAATGGAATCGTTGTTAGAAAGCCCGCTAGTACATTGGATATGCCGAGGTCTTCACGGATAAAGGATATAATAGGTCCAACAACTGTTAGCGGCATCCGTAATGTCGAGGCAATACAAATTACTCCGATAACGAGTAATAAGGTTGTACCTTTCCAGTTAATTTTCCTGCTAGGATAAGTATCGGTATGTTCATGAGTAGTCAAATAAATCCCCCCTGTTAGAACACTTTTGATTGAATCACTATACCACTTTATCACACTAATTAAAATAGTGGAAAATTCGAAAAATAAAGAACATTACTCGAGTTATTGAAATGTTATAGGTCGTATGTTAAACTAAAACACATCATAAATTTAATATTTAATGCCTCATGTTTATATTGAGGTAGAGGTCGCGGTATTTAAGAGTATGTTAATGGAAATGACAAGCATTAGAGAAATTAACTGAAAGGAAATACTGCCGAAGTGTGAGGGGACTTGAAAACCTTATGCTGGGGCTGTCTCCGAAAGGAACAGAACTGTCACGTTTGAACAACGTGTTGAGCTATCATTTTGAAGGAACAGAGGATTTACTTAGCCATCACAGCAACGTTCATGTGATGGCATTTTTTTGCCTCTTAAAAGGAAGGAAGCTATATTGTGAGTGAAATAAAAGTCAATCAGCTCGGCCATAAAGCGCCGAAGCTGAAAAAAGAATTAAAAAGCCGTCATATTACAATGATTTCATTAGGCGGTACAATCGGTACAGGATTGTTTTTAGCTAGTGGTGGTGCCATTGCACAAGCAGGTCCTGGCGGTGCACTACTCGCCTATGCATTAATCGGTATCATGGTGTATTTTTTAATGACGAGCTTAGGTGAAATGGCAGCTTATATGCCATCATCGGGATCATTTAGTACGTATGCTACAAAATTTGTAGACCCAGCTTTAGGCTTTGCACTTGGTTGGAACTACTGGTACAACTGGGCAATTACAATTGCGGCGGAAATTTCTGCTGTCTCATTAATTATGAAATATTGGTTCCCAGATAGCTCATCAGCACTTTGGACTGTTTTATTTATTGCTGTAGTTTTAACGTTTAATTTATTATCGGTAAAAAGCTATGGTGAAAGTGAATATTGGTTTGCAATGATAAAGGTTGTAACTGTAATCATTTTTATTATCATCAGTTTTTTAATGATTTTTGGTATTTTAGGGGGACAAGCTCCAGTAGGCTTTACGAATTTCTTTATTAGTGATGGGCCATTCCACGGTGGATTCCTTGCTACATTTGGTATTTTCTTAGCTGCAGGATTCTCGTTCCAAGGGACAGAGCTACTTGGAATAACAGCAGGTGAAACAGATGATCCTGGTAAAAATATTCCGAAAGCCGTTAAGTCTGTTTTCTGGCGAATTCTTTTATTTTATATTTTAGCGATTGGTGCAATTGGGCTGTTGATTCCATTTACAGACTCACGTTTATTATCTGAAGATATCGCCGTTTCACCATTTACACTGGTGTTCGACCGTTTAGGAATTGCCTTTGCTGCATCATTGATGAATGCAATCATTCTAACGGCGATGCTGTCAGCGGGGAATTCAGGGCTGTACGCATCTTCTCGTATGCTTTGGCAATTAGCGGTAGATGGACATGCACCGAAATTTTTCACTAAACTAAGCCGTCGAGGTATTCCGATTTACGCATTACTGGCGACTTTAGCTGTAGGCTCCCTAGCATTTTTAGCATCATTCTTTGGTGATGGTGTAGTCTATATGTGGCTTCTAAATGCCTCTGGGATGTCTGGCTTCATTGCCTGGTTAGGAATTGCATTTAGCCATTACCGTTTCCGTCGAGCGTTCGAAGTACAAGGCTTAGATCCGAAATTATTGCCGTATAGAGCAAGGCTATTCCCATTCGGCCCGCTATTTGCCTTTACGGTTTGTATGATTGTTGTTATTGGACAAAACTACAATGCCTTTATGGGTGATACAATAGATTGGTACGGAGTCCTTGTCTCATATATCGGTATTCCACTATTCTTACTGTTATGGCTTGGCTATAAAATCAAGCATAAAACAAAAATGCATCCATTAGAGCAATGCGATTTAAAAGTCGAACAATAAAAAGTAAAACTGTCCTGTGAGTCATAGAAAATGACTTGCAGGGCAGTTTTTTTAGTTAAAAAATATTAATGAATTTGTAAACCCGGACGTACAATCTTTAAGCTCCAAAACCCTGTATCCCCATAATAGCTATCATCGATCCATAGATATACAAATTTTGTATTTGAGAATCTTCAGATAAAATTACAAGAGAGAATAAAAAAGGGACTTTAGTTTCTCGAATCGTTCCCGACTTTAGATGCTCAACCTTAATATGGTAAAATGTTATAGAAATGAATCATCGCCAAATTTTAGGAATGATGATACTTGTTAAAACGTATACCATGTATATAAGTTGATTGGAGTGGAGGCTGGGCGACCCCTTGGGGATCAGCGTCACAGATGAGACCCTGGAGCGAGCCCATAGAGGAACGAAGGCTAAAATCATCACGTCCTGTGATAACGCCTTCGTGACCAACATCGTGTTGGCCCAAGAGGCTCATCGGACGCCCCCAGGAAGCTTTGCTCTGCGCGAAAGCGAAGCGTCAGCGGCAAATGTTTATCTGTGCGAAAGCGTAGCGACAGCAACAAATGTTTATCTGTGCGAAAGCGAAGCGACAGCAACAGAGCGCCCAGCCAGAACGGAAATCAACCCCTCATTGTGGTGATGATCCATAGAAATGCCAGTGATATATAGACGGCTTTATGTTGGGAAGAGGTGCGTGTAAGTGCAAAAGCATATTTTACTTGTAGAAGATGACGAGGCCATTCGTGAAATGGTAGAAAACTATTTAACGATGGAGGGATTCCTTGTCACCTCTGCAGCAAATGGAGAAGAAGCATTACAAAATTGTTTAAACAATCCCTTTGATTTAGTGATCTTGGATATTATGATCCCGAAGCTTAATGGATTAGAAGTTTTAAAGATTATACGAGAGCAAGCATCTCTTCCAATTATCATTATGTCAGCCAAGGATAGTGATGTTGATAAAGCGTTAGGATTAGGGTTAGGGGCAGATGATTATATCGCCAAACCATTCTCGATGTTGGAATTTTCAGCACGTGTTAAAGCCGCAATTCGAAGAGCTACAAAATACTCCAGTCAAGTAGAAGAGAAGAAAGATATAGTAGAGATAGATAACTTAGCGATTGACCTTGTTAATTTTTCAGCTGAGAAGAATGGACAACAAGTAAAGCTCACATCAAAGGAATTTGCTATCTTAAAATTATTCGTGACAAATCGTAATCGAGTTTTTACAAAGCAGCAAATTTATCAATTGATTTGGAATGATGCTTACTATGGGGATGAAAATATTATTAATGTACATATAAGAAGATTACGCGAAAAAATTGAAGACGATCCATCCAATCCTCTATATATTAAAACACTTTGGGGAATCGGCTATAAATTTGAAGGATAAACAGATGATTATATTTCTATTACTGATGATTGTGTTACTCGTAGGTATTATTATTTTTCAGGTGAGAGCAAAAAAACAACAGAACGCTACGATTCAATATATGCATCAAAAACTGCAAGCAATCATTAACGAACAATCGAGCGAAAAGGTTTTAGTGTCGACAGCTAATCAAGAATTACAGCAGCTACTAATTGCGATGAATGCGTTGCTAGACCACAATCAAAAAGTATTGGCGACACATCGAAAAATGGAAAGCTCTATGAAAAAGATGTTGGCCAATATTTCACATGATCTTAAAACACCTTTAACAGTTGTACTAGGTTATACGGAAATGCTAAAGCTGAAGCACTCTCTTAGTGAAGAGGAGCAGCGACGGTTGCTCACTGGCGTTCATTCGAAAACATTGGAAGTATTGAAAATAATCCATACATTTTTTGACCTGGCAAAATTGGAGGCAGGAGATACAGATTATCCAATGACCAAAATTAATGTAAGTGAGATTTGCCGTAAAAATATTTTATCATTTTACGATATGGTCACAACTATGGGATTAGAAATCGATATAGCAATACCAGAGATATCCGTATATGCACTTGGCAATGAAGAAGCGTTAGATAGGGTTTTGAATAATTTACTGTCCAATGCAGTTGCCTATGGGGCGGCAGGAAACATCATTGGACTCACAGTGCGAAATGATGATACGAATATTTTTATTGATGTTTGGGATCGTGGTAAGGGGATTGACGAATATCATATTGATAATGTTTTTGAAAGAATGTATACACTTGAGGATTCTAGAAATAAATCCTTCCAAGGGAGTGGCCTTGGCTTAACTATTACAAAACGCCTTGTAGAATTAATGGAGGGTTCCATCCAGCTGTCTAGTATCCCATATGAGAAGACCATTTTTACAGTTTCTTTAAAACGAATGACATACTGAGCAGTCATGCTTGTAGAGCAAATTTATAGCTTTACAGGCTTTTCTTCTGCGCTTAAGAAATTTGTAAGAATCAAGTAATAAATTAGAGAGTTTCATTTTTTATAATAAGGATAGCTAAATTTAAGGGAGAGATCTACATGACATATATTGTGAAAACAAATCAGCTTACGAAGGTGTTTGAGGGAAAAGAAGTCGTCTCTGCTGTGACTATGCATGTGAAAAAGGGAGAGATATACGGTTTTTTAGGACCTAATGGTGCCGGGAAAACGACAGTCATGAAAATGCTGACAAACCTTACGAAGCCAACGAGTGGAGATATTGAAATCTTTGGTGAAAAATTAATGGAACGCTCATACGACGTGCTGAAAAGGATGGGCACGATTATTGAATACCCGATTTTTTATGAAGATTTAACAGCAAAGGAAACGTTAGAATTACATTGCGAATATATGGGCTATTATGACAAGAAAGAGATTGCTCATGTTCTAGATTTAGTAAAACTGACAAACACTGAGAAGAAGCGTGTAAAAGACTTTTCTCTTGGGATGAAACAACGGTTGGGTATTGCACGTGCAATTATTACTAAGCCGGAATTACTTATTTTAGACGAGCCGATTAATGGACTAGATCCAGTTGGCATTAAAGAGCTTCGAGAGCTATTCAAGATGCTTTGTAAAGAGTATGGAATTACGATTATTATCTCTAGTCATATTTTGGGTGAAATTGAACAATTGGCAGATACAGTTGGGGTTATTAAAGATGGAAGATTAATTAAGGAAGTATCAATGGATGCGGTCAATCGTAGTCAAGCAGATTATATTGAAGTGATTGTCAATGATGGGGAAAAGGCAGCCTTTATTATAGAAAGTAAATTAAATATTATTAATTTCAAACTAATGGATGACAATTGTATTCGTATTTATGATTCGACAGCTTCACAAAAGGTACTATCTAAAACATTGATTGAACATGATATTGAAATTGAGGGCATTAGCAAAAAAACAAGTTCATTAGAGGATTATTTCTTGAAGTTAATCAATGGAGGTGTAGCTAGTGCTTAATTTAATGCGTCTAGAAATGAAAAAATATCATATTGGTTCATATATAAAACGAGCTGTTTTCGCAAATTTTGTGATATTAGCTGTTATATTTATGCTTATATTTATCACTAAAATAGAAGGGGACCAAGATTTTAGAACTTATCAGACGGCATTTAGCCTTATAGATTCAGGTGTAAGAGCAGTATTTATTATTTTTGCTAGTGTGTTAATCGCCAAGTTTATTATTGGAGAATTTAAATATAAAACTATCACCGTAGCATTTATGTACCCGATCAATAGAAAAAAACTAATTGCTTCAAAGCTTGCCATTGTTGTTCTTTTTACCTTTAGTGCAATTATTTTATCGACTATTTTTGTAACAGCGATTTTTTGTGCTGTTAGTGAGAGTTTTCAATTGCTTCCAGATACATTATCGGTATCTCTCATAATACAACGAATTCCCGCTGTGATCATGAATGCAGTTTCTGCAGCATGCATCGCATTAATACCATTGTATTTCGGTATGAGAAAATACTCCATTCCGGCAACGATTGTATCATCTATATTAATTGTATCGGTTGTATCATCAAATTCGGGTAACTTCACCTTGTATGATATTATTTTCATACCAATCACTTTAGCTATTATCGGTATAAGCGTGGCCTATTTATCATTCCGAAACATTGAGAAGATAGATATTTAAGGATAAATAAATAGCCAATCATAAAAAGTAGGGGATGACATTTGTATGCGAAAGCGAAGCGGCAGCTCCAAAGCGCCCAGTCGGAACGGAAATCAACCCCATGTTATGAAAAAAACCTTACATGTAGAAATGCCAGACACAAAACCAATTCAAGGTTTTTGTGTCTGGCATTTTTTCAACCAAATACTGTTTGCCATAATAAATAAAGATTTAAAGCAACTACAATTGCTACGACAATCCATCCTAATATGGTTGTAATACGATGATTGACTAGGCTTCCCATGATGTCACGCTTACTTGTAAACATAACAAGTGGTACAAGAGCGAATGCAATACCAAAGGATAAAACAACTTGACTTAGGACAAGTGCATAAGTTGCATTGACACCGGATGCAATGATAATCAAAGGAGGTAGCATTGTAATAGCACGGCGTAAATAGAGTGGAATTTTCATTCTTATAAAGCCCTGCATTACAACGTCACCTGCAAGAGTACCAACTGAAGAGCTAGCAAGCCCTGCAATGAGAAGGCCAAGACCGAAGGACACCGCCGCCATCGGGCCAAGCGCTTCCTTCAATCCGTCATAAGCGACATCTAAATCTTCAACTACTACGCCTTGTGTATGGAATACTGCCGCAGCAATGACAAGCATACTCATATTGATGGCACCAGCGACAATCATTGCGATAATAATATCAATAAACTCAAAACGGAATATACGTTTTTTTTCAGCATCATTTCGACCAACGACCCGATTTTGAGTTAATGATGAATGTAAGTAAATAGCGTGTGGCATAACAGTTGCCCCTAAAATACCGGTTGCCAGTAAAATAGAATCTACTCCATCAAAGCGTGGTGTTAACATGCCTATTGTTACCTCGCCCCAATTTGGCTGTGCTAAAAATGTCTGGAATGCAAATGCTAATACGACAATAAGCACCATGCCAGAAATACCCGCTTCAAATGCTCTAAAGCCTCTGCGCTGTAATTCTAAAACAGCAAATGAGCCGACTGCTGTAATTAATGCTGCAGGTAACATTGGAATATTGAATAATAAGTACAGCCCTAGTGCCGCACCAATAAACTCTGCTAGGTCTGTTGCAATAATGACCAATTCAGCCTGTATCCATAGAAATATAGAAGTTTTTTTAGAAAAATGTTCACGTGCTACTTCGGGTAAATTTTTACCTGTCGCAATACCAAGCTTTGCCGACAATGATTGGATTAACACCGCCATTAAATTGGAAAAGGCGATTACCCAAAGCAGTAAATATCCATATTGTGAACCTGCTGTTATATTTGTTGCGAAGTTGCCTGGATCAATATAGGCAACTGCAGCGATAAAGGCTGGGCCAAGAAACGGTAAGATTCGTCGCCAACCCTTTATGTCTCCATCTAAAACCGCCTCAGCCGGCGATTTTGTCATTCGTTTGTAAACCATGTTGTTCCCTCATTTCAAAGAGTATCGCAAGCGAAATAAAGTTTCCTAGAGGAAAATGATATATTCTTATTTTATAGCTAGAAGAAGAAAATGTGAAGGAGTTTGTTCAATTTTTTATTAATTTCGAAATGTTTTTGATATAGTAAATCAATGGCCATTGAAGGACTTTGATTTTATTGGTGTATCATAATGTATTGAGACATCGTAGCAAAATATTCGATTCATTTGAAAATGATTAAGGATTAAAGTACTTAGCCATTTTAAAAGAGGGAATATACTTATAAGGTGGTCTTCTTAAATGATTTCTAATTTCAGCTATTCACTTATTTTCTACCAATATTAAAACGTTATTCTGTAAATAATAAAGAATCCTCGCCAAAGTTGAGGAATGAATAGAGTGAGGCTTGGCGACTCCATGGGAATCAGCAATAGAGGAACGAAGGTTAAAACCATCACGTCCTGTGATAATGCCTTCGTGACCAACATCGTGCCGCTGTCGCTACGCTTTCGCGCAAAAAACATCGTGCCGCTGCCGCTACGCTTTCGCGCATACCCTGAAATGCAAGCGAAGCGGCTTCCTGGGAACGCGCTCAGTTGGAACGGAAATCAACCACACGTTATGGTAGTGGGCCATCATAAAAAAAATCGAAAAATCAAGTGAAAAATATTTTTTGTAACCGTTTTTTTCATCTTTACTTTTTTTAATTACAGGCGTAATATGACATCATTATAAAGTTTCAAATTTCTAAATCGCTGAAGCAATTAGACGCGGGGGACCCAATTTTTACGGATTACACAGATAATTCTTGGGGTGAATCTCTTCATTTATTGAGGGGTAGGGCTACTCAGGCCCGAATCCGACAGCTAACCTCGTAAGCGTTAAGAGCAGAAAAGTGGAGCTTGGCAGACGAATGAGCGTCTACAAGTCTTATTTAGTGATGGCTTGTAGATTTTTTTTATCTTCATTTAATGAAACAAGGCCCCGGTGAATGGTACAAAACCGATTATGCTAAAGTGTAATCGATTTAGAAATGCGAAACACATTCTATGAAACTAGAAGGTGTCGAATATGAAATCCTCATTAAAACGTTATATTATCGGTAAACCATTGAGATCTGATGCGTTAGGGGAACAAAAGCTTAGTAAAACAAAAGCACTTGCCATACTATCTTCTGATGCATTGTCATCAGTAGCGTATGGACCTGAGCAAATTTTAATTGTTCTCATGACAGTAAGTACAGTTGCCTTTTGGTACTCTCTACCGATTGCTGCTGGGGTAGTTGTGTTACTGACAGCACTTATTTTCTCGTATCGTCAGGTTATTTATGCGTATCCACATGGTGGTGGAGCATACGTAGTTTCTCGGGAAAATTTAGGTGTCAATGCTGGTCTAGTCGCTGGGGGATCATTGCTTGTCGATTATATTTTAACAGTTGCGGTAAGTGTATCGGCTGGAACAGATGCCATTACTTCGGCATTTCCAAGTCTGCATCCATATAACGTGGTAATCGCTGTGTTTTTTGTTATATGTTTAACGATTTTAAACCTACGTGGTGTCACAGAATCAGCATCCATTTTAGCGTATCCGGTTTATTTGTTTGTGATCGTGATGCTGATGTTAATCGGGGTAGGGGCTTATAACGTAGTAACGGGGCAAGTTCCTGCAGAGTTACATCCAAAGGTCGGTACACCAGTTGCAGGTATTAGTTTATTTATTTTATTAAAAGCATTTGCATCAGGAAGCTCAGCTTTGACTGGTGTTGAAGCCATTTCAAATGCTATTCCTAATTTTAAAGATCCAGGTCCGAAAAATGCGTCTAAAACATTACTGGCTATGGGCGGTATTTTAGCAGTACTATTTATCGGTATTGTGAGTCTAGCCTATTTTTATGGAGTTGCTCCAAATGCGAAAGAAACAGTAGTCTCACAAATTGCGGAGGCAAGTGTAGGTCGTAATATTTTTTATTATATAGTACAAGGGACAACAGCGATGATATTAGTACTTGCTGCGAATACAGGTTATTCGGCTTTTCCTTTACTAGCAGTCAATTTATCGAAGGACGGTTTTATCCCAAGAATATTCCAAATTCGTGGGGATAGACTTGGTTATTCAAATGGCATTATGATGCTTGGGTTAGGTGCCATTGTTTTAATCTTTTTATTTGGTGGAACAACAGAGCATTTGATTCCACTTTATGCAGTAGGGGTGTTTATTCCGTTTACTTTAGCGCAGGCTGGAATGATGCGAAAATGGTGGCGTGAAAAACCAAAAGGTTGGCTTGTTAAATTTACAATCAATACAGTTGGAGCGATCATTTCCTTTATTGTAGCCATGATGTTTTTTGTGACAAAATTGCCTCAAGTATGGCCAGTGTTTATCTTTTTACCAATTATTATTTGGACGTTCCACCGTATTAAGCAGCATTACAAAACAGTTGGTGAACAGCTAAGATTAGATAATGTGGAATTACCGAATTCTGAGGGTAATGTTTTCATTGTCCCTGTTGCTGGTATTACGAAAGTAGTCGAAAACACATTGCATTACGCGAAGACATTAAACGTTGATAAAATTATTGCCTTTTATGTGGCCTTCGATCAAGCGGACGCAAAAGCGTTTGAGGAGAAATGGAAAGCATGGCAACCGGATATACGGCTTGTAACATACTATTCTCCATATCGAAGTATTACACAGCCACTGATGAAGTTTATTGATAAAGTTGAACATCAATGTACGAAAACAGGCTATCAAGTAACAGTTATCATCCCACAGTTTTTACCGAAAAAAGGATGGCATCATATGTTACACAATCAATCGAGTCTATTAATTCGCGCTTCGCTGTTATTTCACAGAAATATCGTCATTATGACAGTGCCCTTCCATTTATCAAAATAATGACTAGCAAGCTCGAAAATAGTCTGATATAATCATTACGTTGATTGTAAAACACGAACGTTTGCAATTGAAATTTACTAGAATGATAGTAAATTCCGAAAATACAGACTTTATTTAGTGTGAGATATAAGCCCATGCCGAATAAAGTACCATTTTTGGAAATGACGCCTAGGCGTGATGAAGATAAAGCCTCCGGTGGATGTCACGGATTTTGAAAGGAATGAATTGTGCTAGCACAATTCAAAATCCGGACGCAATGACGCCAAGGCGAAATTAATACTGTTTCACTCATATAATAGCGAGAATATGGCTCGCGAGTTTCTACCGATTTACCGTAAATAAATCGACTATGGGTAGCAATGCTTTAGAGGACTTCATAAAAGGTGTTTTCTATTCGTTTCGACGTTTTTACGCTGAATGCTTTGCTCCACTCGTAGATGATTGGAATCAAAGTATTCAGCGTTTTTTATTACTTGCATTGCTTCCGGCGCTCGCCTGTAACGGAATGTAAGTTGCTCATAAAGAGTTATTACTATAAGAAAGAAGGCTATCAAGGAAATGAAGTTATTACACGACAAAATTACACAAGAGGGTAAAGTTTTATCTTCATCTGTATTAAAAGTAGATTCATTTTTAAATCACCAAATTGACCCAATGCTTATGAAGGAAATTGGTCATGAGTTTGCAAATCGATTCTCTGATCAAGTTATTACAAAAATTTTAACGATCGAATCTTCAGGTATTGCACCATCTGTGATGCTAGGGCTTGAAATCGGTGCTCCTGTAGTGTTTGCACGTAAACGTAAATCATTAACACTATCCGATAATCTTTATACTTCAAAAGTACATTCTTTCACAAAAAATGAAACAAATGATATTTCAGTATCACGTAATTTCTTAAATGAAGATGATAACATTCTAATTGTTGACGATTTCTTAGCTAATGGGGAAGCTGTCAAAGGTTTGCTTGATATCGCAGCACAAGCTGGTGCAAATGTTGTAGGTGTAGGCATTGTTATTGAAAAAGGCTTCCAAGACGGCGGAAAATTATTACGCCAGCAAGGAGTTCGCGTGGAATCATTAGCAATTGTAGATTCTCTTGAGGATGGCAAAGTAACATTTGCTGCGGAGGCTAATGCGTAATGAATACCGATCAATTATGCCTCGGCATAATTGCGTCCGGAATCGGCTTTGTGCTTGCACAAAGAACTCCTTTCCGATTCTGTGACATCCGCCGGAGGCTTTAACTTCTTTCAGCAGGTGTCTTTTGTACTGAAAGCGTAGCGGCAGGTACATGTGTTTGGACACCCGCTGAAAAGTAGTTTAAATATGCATTCATTACATCACCTATAGAGGAGGGAAACTTTTGCTGAAAGAAGTTAAATCGACGACGCTAGCTATTCAACATTTACTTGCGATGTATGCAGGAGCCATTTTAGTGCCACTGATTATCGGTGGGGCAATTGGCTTTGATTCAGCACAAATGACGTATTTAGTAGCGATTGACATTATGATGTGTGGGATCGCAACGCTTTTACAAGTGTATTCAGGTAAATTTATCGGTATTGGTTTGCCAGTAGTACTAGGCTGTACATTTACAGCAGTTAGTCCAATAATTGCAATCGGTACAAATCCTGAACAAGGTATTACTGATATTTATGGATCTATTATTGCATCGGGTATAATCGTTATGATTATTGCAGGCTTTTTCGGTAAGTTAGTAAAATTCTTCCCACCAGTTGTTACAGGCTCGGTGGTGTCGATTATCGGTATTTCTTTACTACCCGTAGCTTTAAACAATATGGCGGGTGGACAAGGTGCAGCAGATTTTGCATCTGGCTCTAATGTAACTTTAGCGTTTATAACATTAGTTATTATTTTAGTCGTTTATCGTTTTTCTACGGGCTTCATCCGTGCAATTTCTATTTTAGTGGGATTAGTTGCGGGGACAATCCTAGGAGTATTTATGGGGAAGGTTGATTTTAGCCCAGTTTCAGATGCTTCCGTATTACACATGGTTCAGCCATTTTACTTCGGGATGCCAACATTTAATGCATCTGCGATTATTACAATGACGCTTGTAGCTATGGTTTCTTTAGTAGAATCAACAGGAGTTTATTTTGCGCTAAGTGATATTTGTAAGAAAAAATTAGATTCAAAAGATTTATCACGTGGATACCGTTCAGAAGGTCTTGCCTCTGTTATCGGCGGTATTTTTAACGCTTTCCCATATACAACATTCTCACAAAACGTAGGACTTACGCGTATGTCAGGCGTAAAAGATCGTAAAGTTATTTACATCACAGGTGGTTTACTAGTAGCACTTGGCTTCCTACCAAAAGTCGCAGCATTAACAACGATTATTCCAACACCAGTACTTGGTGCGGCAATGCTTGCGATGTTCGGTATGGTAATAACTCAAGGTATGGGCATGCTAGTACCTGTTATGAATGAGTCAGCGGAAAACGCCATGATTGCTGCAATTGCAGTTAGTCTTGGTGTCGGTGTATCAGTTGTACCAGGTATTTTCGATGCACTGCCAGAGAGTGTATCTCTTCTAACATCTAACGGTATCGTCTGTGGTTCTGTCACTGCGATTATCCTTAATATTTTATTCAACATGATTGGACCTAAGCATAAGGAAGACCCGATGCATGGGGAAGCTTAAAAGATTTCTATATTAAACAAAATGTCATCTACTTCTATAGTAGGTGGTATTTTTTTATAAAAAGAAGATGTTTAAATTTTAATTGTGAGGGAATCTAGAAAATAGATACATCTTAATAGAATGCAAGTCGATGTCTCGACATACATTTATAGTATATAAAACTACTTTTTGAAAGGTCTCTTACAAATGCAAAGTATATTTCTGATTTTAATACTTCAATTGATTTATGTGCCTTTTTTAACTTTACGTACAATACTTTTAGTGAAGAATGTTACTTTCCTTGCCGCCATATTCGGTATGCTGGAGATGTTAGTGTATGTATTTGGTCTTTCACTCGTTTTTAGTGGGAAACAAAGTATGTTAGCTATGGTCTTTTATGCAGTTGGCTTTGGGTTAGGTATATTTTTAGGGGCCAAAATTGAACGTAAACTAGCGATTGGCTATGTTTATACGACCATTAATACGCAAAATAAGAATGAGGAACTTGTGAAATTTCTTAGGAATGAAGGGTTTGCGGTCACGATTTACATTGGTGAGGGTCGAGATAGTAATCGCTATAAATATGAAATATTAACAAAGAGAAATCGCGAGACAGAACTGTTCCAAATTGTTGAGCATTATGAACCGAATGCTTTTATTATTTCGTACGAGCCCAAATCATTTAAAGGTGGATTTTTGCTGGATCGAATGAAGGTAAAGCACAAATAGTTTTTCTTTAACATGGCCCTTTTGTTTAAATGCAGAAGGGCCATTTTTTGGTTCATCACCAAAAGTTATGGAGGACTTTGTTAAAACGTCTACTATGTAAATAAGTTGATTGGAGTGGAGGCTGGGCGACTCCTTGGGGATTAGCGATAGAGGAACGAAGGCTAAAATCATCACATCCTGTGATAACGCCTTCGTGACCAACATCGTGTTGGCCCGAGACCCTGGAGCGAGCATCGCGAGTGAAGCG
>NZ_JBFTHS010000071.1:0-16896 GCF_056394365.1 Lysinibacillus sp. 10T31 | reverse complement strand
ATTACAGTTTAGTTGTTCTTGCTCTTTTTTAGTAAATAATCTTTTCGTCATTTCATTTCGCTCCGACATCTTTTTTCTCATTATAAACAAAAGTACCCTATAGGATAGACTTTTTTCAAAGTGTCTATCTTATAGGGTACAGTTTAAATGACTGAGATGGCTTTTTCAAGTTGTTGAAAAACTATAGACCCTATTAAATAAAGTATGGCTCTTCGGCAAAGCGAGAGGTTGATTTCCGTTCCGACTGGGCGCTTTCCTGGGGGCGTCCGATGAGCCGCTTCACTCGCGATGCTCGCTCCAGGGTCTCGGGCCAACAGGATGTTGGTCACGAAGGCGTTATCACAGGACGTGATGCTTTTAGCCTTCGTTCCTCTATATCGCTGATCCCCAAGGAGTCGCCCAGTCTCCACTCCAATCAACCACATTACTTAGCATGTATATAACTCTGTACAAAGAAACCATCTCAAATAAATGAGATGGCTTCTTTTGTAGGGTTCTATAATATTTGTTCGTGTATTACTGAGTAAAGTTATACTTCTGTTAGCTCTACTACTACACCTGAGCGAGCGTCAGCAGCAAATTCAAATGTTTGCATTTCGCCCTCATGCATACGAGAGATACCTCCACGGTATACTGGAATAGTCATAATGCCGTTTGAGAAATTGTCAGTTTTCATAAAAATCCAAGAACCGTCAATCGGTGAATCCTTTTTAAATTCTTTTTTTATGTTTTCAAGTACTTGTCCTGCAGGTACATACGGAGAAACCTTTTCACTTGCTTCTTTAACAATGACTGCGGCAGCTAGGCCAGTAGCAACACCAATTAAAAAATCACGTAATTTCATGCTTTTTTCCTCCTTTTTCTATAGCTCCATTTTAACATAGCATACAGAGTGAATGCACGTTCACACTTTAGCACTTTTTAGGAAATGTATCAATATTTCGAATTTGGAAATTGCGCGGATGCTTCGCTTTTGCACAGAGCAAATTTGGGTATAAACTTTGAAGATGAACTACAACTATCATTTATCTTGTTACTCATTGAAAAATGTGAGTTTTCTGATGAATATAGATAAATATGTTACAATGGCAAGGAAGAATATTCTACTTCGTGGGGAGAGAGAGTCATCATGAATGAGGAAACATTACAATTATTTAAAACATTAACAGAATTACCAGGCGCGCCGGGTAATGAACATGCGGTACGTGCGTTCATGCGTTCTGAGTTGGAAAAGTACTCGGATGAGATCGTTCAGGATAATTTAGGGGGTATTTTCGGTGTGAAGCATAGTGAAGTTGCTGATGCACCAAAAGTGTTAGTTGCTGGTCATATGGATGAAGTGGCATTCATGGTTACTTCTATTACTGATAACGGGATGATCCGCTTTCAAACATTAGGTGGTTGGTGGAACCAGGTAATGCTAGCGCAACGAGTTGAGGTATTTACCAAAAACGGTGCAATTCCTGGCGTAATTTCATCAATACCACCACATTTATTAACAGATGCTGAACGTTCTAAACCGATGGATATTAAAAATATGCTTATAGATGTTGGCGCAGACAATAAAGAAGATGCTATTGCGCTTGGCGTTCGTCCAGGTCAATCAATTATCCCTGTCTGCCCATTTACACCAATGGCTAATCCGAAAAAAATTATGGCCAAAGCTTGGGACAACCGCTATGGCTGTGGATTGGCAATTGAATTGATGAAAGAAGTAAAAGGTGAAAAGTTAGCTTCGCATTTATATTCAGGTGCCAATGTAATGGAAGAAGTTGGTCTGCGAGGTGCTCAAGTGTCCGCAAATATGATTAAACCGGATTTATTCTTTGCTCTAGATGCTTCACCTGCAAATGATATGTCAGGAGAAAAAAATCAATTTGGTCAGCTTGGAAAAGGGACATTATTACGTATTCTTGACCGTACGATGGTTACACATAGAGGCATGCGTGAATTCATCTTAGATACTGCGGAAACGAATAATATCCCTTATCAGTATTTTGTATCACAAGGTGGTACGGATGCAGGACGTGTGCACACGGCAAATGACGGTGTTCCTAGTGCAGTAATTGGTGTTTGCTCACGCTATATTCATACATCTGCGTCAATTATTCATATTGATGACTATGCAGCTGCAAAAGCTTTAATTGTGGAACTAGTGAAAAAAGCAGATCGTTCGACATTAGCAACGATTCGCGCTAATGTGTAAAGTGATTCCACTGAAAGAAGTTAAAAGATGCCTTTAGGGGCATCTTTTTCTATGCGAAGAAAGAGGGATTAAGAAAATGAACATAACTATTGGTACAACAAACAAAGCAAAAACAGAGGCAGTTGAAGTTATAGCTAGAAAATATTTTGATAAACCGAATTTCACCTACGTTAAGGCTGCTTCACAAGTATCTGATCAACCGATGACTCATGAAGAAACACGATTGGGAGCAATAAACCGTTCGAAAAACGCAATTAAAGAGACGGGTGCCCAATTATCGTTTGGATTAGAGGGTGGAGTGACTGAAATTGATGGTGTTATGTACGTTTGTAACTGGGGAGCACTTACGGTATCAAATGGCACAACTTATACAGCTGCTGGCGCACAAATTATATTACCAGAAGAAATTGCCCAGGAAATAAGAGCTGGGAAGGAACTTGGGCCTGTAATGGAGCACTATACACAACGCCGAGATATCCGACAAGGTGAGGGAGCTGTAGGCGTTTTCACACAAGGGTTAGTAAGTCGTCAGATGATGTTCGAGCATATAGTATCGCTTCTTATTGGCCAATATTTATTCACATTAGCACAAGATTAGTGTCTTTTGATTAGTGATACTGGAATAGTAAAGGATAGTAAAGTTGCAACTTTAAAATAATTTTTTTAAAATAGAAAAACAGATAATTGGATATTTTTGAACAGAGCGGTTCACAAATATGTGAGCCGTTTTCTCATCATTTAACTTCTTTCAGCAATTATTTTCAGTAGCAAAACGAAGCGTCAGCTACAAATGTTTTATGTAAAGTAAGTGAAACGGCAGTTACAAATGTTTTATGTAACGTAAGTGAAACGGCAGTTACAGATGTCTTCTGTACCGAAAGCGTAGCACAGACAAAACAAGTTGCTGATGCTGCATTAGCACTACACATTCGCACAAAAAACATTTGTTGGCCCAAAGCCTCCGGCTGATGTCACGGAATTATGCCTCTGCATAATTGACCATATTAAGCTACAATAGACTTTACCTCTATTGTAGAAGAGCTGAATAAGGGTATAATTCATTTTCGAAGGGTACCCAGTTGACAATTTATTTCTGCGCGACTGCGGTAATTACGCCAAAAATACATTAATTTAGAAGAAAGGATGTGAGCTAGGTGAAACAAATTAAATCAGAACAACTTGTGACCCTATTAAAACAACAATTGAATGAGGAAAAGTTTGATTTTGAATATGATAAAAAGCACGATAAATTACGCCTAAACCATAAAAAAATTGGTAAAGGGATGGAGCTATCTCTACCAGGCATTTTAGCAAAATATAATGACAAGCAAGGGGCTGCAATCGATGAAGTTGTTTATACTATCGAGCAGACTTTTAATGCTATGGAGCAAGAGAAGGAACAAGGATTCCAAGCTACTACACAAATTTATCCAGTTATACGCGCAACATCCTACCCTCAAGCCTCGAAGGAGGGACATGCATTCATTACTACTGAGCATACAGCTGAAACACGTATTTTTTATGCGCTTGATTTAGGAAAAACCTATCGTTTTATTGATGAATCCATGTTAGAGGTACTACAATTAACAGTAGAGCAAGTTCGTGAAATGGCACGATTTTCTGTAAAGCAACTACCAACAGTTTATAAAAAAGACGAAGTTGCAGGGAATGTTTTCTATTTTGTTAATGCTAATGATGGCTACGATGCAAGTCGAATTTTAAATGAAAGCTTTTTGAAAGAAATGCAGACTAACATTGAAGGTGACATGACGTTATCTGTGCCACATCAGGATGTATTAATAGTAGGTGATATTCGTAATGAAACAGGGTATGATGTATTAGCGCAGATGACGATGCATTTCTTTGCTGTCGGTACTGTACCGATCACGTCATTATCTTTTATTTATGAAGATGGGGAGCTAGAACCGATCTTTATATTAGCAAAAAACAGAGTTAAAAAGGAGCAAGAGAAACAATGAATGTATTTTACAACAAAGCGCATGTAGGAGATGTATTGCTAGTACAATTAGCAACAGAATCAATCGTGAAGACAGAGGTAGAACGTGCAGGTGATATAGCTATTTTAAAGGAAGCACAAACAGGAGAAATTAAAGCATTTAATTTATTTAATGCCAGCAACTATATACAAACTGATGCAAAAGGTCTAGTTGAAGTTACTCCAGAATTAGTAGCACAGCTAGAGGCAGCTATTGCAAAAAATGGAGCTGTAATTGGCCTTGATGTAGACTTTTCTCCAAAATTTGTCGTAGGTTATGTAGAAACAAAGGACAAGCATCCAAATGCTGATAAATTAAGCATTTGTTCTGTAAACGTAGGTGAAGAGACGTTACAAATTGTATGTGGTGCACCAAATGTGGAAGCAGGTCAAAAGGTTGTTGTAGCAAAGATTGGTGCAGTGATGCCTTCTGGAATGCTTATTAAAGAAGGTAATTTGCGTGGTGTTGAATCATACGGTATGTTATGTTCAGCACGCGAATTAGCAATACCAAATGCACCTTCTGAAAAAGGAATTTTAGTATTACCGGAAGATGCGAAAACTGGTAGTGCGTTTGAGGCACCAACTAGATAAGTCTTTCGGAAGCACTGTTCAGCTGTGCGAAAGCGCAGCGACAGCAACAATGTTTTATCTGTGCGAAAGCGCAGCGACAGCAACAATTTGCCAAGACAAAATTGATTATATGTACTTAAAATCGTTATGCTACTAATATGCTAGTAGCATAACGATTTTTTTGTGGAGAATGAGTCTCTTAATACAAGTTTCTAATACATTTTTATGGTATGCTTTTTGTTATAGACATTTAACTTCTTTCAGCAAGTATTTTCTGTAGCGAAAGCGAAGCGTCAGCAACAGTTTTTTTCTGTGCGACAGCAACAATTATGTCGAGGCATAATTTATTTAGTTAATGCTATAAATGAAGTGTAAGAGAAATGAGTGAACAAAGTGAATTGGTTAAAAAAACAAGTGAATAAAATTTTAAATAAAGATGACAATGATTACGAATATGAAGAGTTTTATGATGACTATGAAGAAGAACAATCCGAGCAGTTGGCTTCATATAAAGAAGCAACTGAAGCAAAGCAAAAAACTTTTCGTTTTCCGTTAATAGAGGATGAGGAATTTTCGGCTTCACCATCAGCACCACCATCAAAAGAAGCATTCAATCAAATGGACGATGCATACTCCGGACAAATTGAAGATTTATCGCTACCGAGGCATTTAAATAATCATATTGTAGATTCGAGTGTTTATGATATTGAGGTTTCAGGTATTCGAGATCTATTAGCAAATCGGACGAAGAGAACTGGTAGAACGACGATTACACGAAGTCAGCCTGAACAGGAGAACCGTTCAAAAGCAAGTCTTGTTTTTCGAGATGCGCAAAATGAGTTACCGACGCCACCTAAAAATACGAATTATCAATTAGAAAAAGCAGATGAAAGTGTTTTACCCGAAAATCGCAAGCGTTTTGTACCAAGTGATGTTCCATCACCAGTTTATGGTTTTTCTAAGCCAAGCCCAATTGAGCAATTATTAGAGAAACGGAAGGAAGAGCACGACGAGAAAGAGTTAGAAATACCTACAGTATCTAAGTCTTTAAAAGAAGCGACAACAAATGAGGCTATTGAAAATATACTAGAAGAAAAAGAGCCTTTTAGCGCAGTTCGGAAAGATGAATCAGAACAGCTTGAAATCATTGAAACAATTGAAGCACCTGCAAAGCAACCGATTACTTTTGATGATAAATTAACAGACGAAATAAATTATCATAGTGATAAAACGACGACGGAATTACCTGTAACACAAACAACTTCTTTTGCCGTAGAATTTGAAAATCAAGTGAAAGAAGCCGTTCAGCATGAGCTGAATGTTGAACAACTTTCAGCTGATCAATCAGAAATCCATGTAAAAGAAGTAATTGTAGAACAAGTACAAATCGAAAATTCTACCTTCCACATTGGTGAACTTACAGTAGTCCAGCCACCAATGAATGAAGAGGATAAGCAAGATGTGTTGCAAGAACAGTCTTTACAAGAGCAATCTGTAGAAAAGAAAGAAAAAAGTGGCATTCCATTTAATGTTTTAATGCTAAAAACGGATAAAGAGAAATGGAGAATTCAACAGCAATTAAAAGATACGAACCCGACATCAACAATTGTTGAAAGTGGCCAAGGGGAACAGGAGCCTTCTTCTGAGCTTATTATGTTGGATGCAGAACCTCAATTAGTGCCATCTAATAACGAACTGCCACAATCTATAGATTTAGAGATTAGTGAGTTAGAGCTGGTCAACAATGTAGCACCACAATCGACGRAGGAAAATGAGGTTTCTATTGAAAATACTACTCCATCCGATAAAGAACAAGTGCCACAATCTATAGATTTAGAGATTAGCAARTTAGAGCTGGACAATAAAACAGCTACACAGTCGACAGAGGAAAACGAGGTTCTTATTCAAAATACTGCTCCATTCAATGATGCAACTGAAAGTGTATCAGTCATTACAATGGCGCCAGTATCATCAATGTCTAACGTTTCGACATTAGAAAAGACAGTGATTGATATTGAGAGCTCCGACGAAATTTCGGCAACTACCGAAATGGAAGTTGAAACAACTACTGAACAAGAGCTTACTACCGAGAATATAGTTATTCCTGAGGAAATTTCTATTGATAAAGAGGAGTATCCAGAGCAACCTTCCATATTAGATGAAACATTAGTGGAAGATCTAGTACAGGAAACACCTCGAAAACCTGTTCATGTGTATCAAAAGCCAGAAGATGAGTTTTTAGAGCCACCTGAGGAAAAAACACAAGATACTGAGTGGATGGAGCAACAGGGAGATACATTGGTCGAAGCTTTGTCTTATTTCCAAGTCTCAGCCCAAATAGAATCCATTATGCAAGGACCTGCCGTGACACAATTTGAAATAACCGTGAGTCATGGTACAAAGGTTAGCAAAATCCGCAATCTATCAGATGATTTGAAGCTTGCATTGGCAGCGAAAGATATCCGCATCCAAGCACCGATTCCTGGGAAGAGCTCAATTGGCATTGAGATACCGAACCGTGTATCTCGCGCTGTTCGATTATCGGAAGTGACAAATAGTGCTTCTTTCCTCGAGTCAGATTCACCGTTAGAAGCAGCATTGGGTCTGGATTTAACAGGGAAGCCTGTAACCATTGATTTACGAAAAATGCCACATGGCTTAATTGCCGGAGCTACAGGTTCTGGTAAATCAGTTTGTATCAATTCAATTTTGGTTAGTTTATTATATAAAGCTGCACCACATGAATTAAAGCTGATGCTTATCGATCCTAAAATGGTAGAATTAGCACCGTTTAATCATATTCCACATTTAGTTAGCCCAGTTATCACAGATGTTAAGGCTGCTACAGCGGCACTGAAATGGGCAGTGGAGGAAATGGAGCGACGTTATCAGTTATTTGCACATGCGGGTGCACGTGATATTACACGTTATAATGCTATTGCGGATAAAAATAATGAACATAGCTTAAAATTACCGTATATTCTAATTGTCATTGATGAATTGGCAGATTTAATGATGATGTCTCCTGCAGATGTAGAGGAGGCGATTTGTCGTATTGCTCAAAAGGCACGTGCTTGTGGTATCCATTTAATTGTTGCAACTCAAAGACCGTCTGTTGACGTTATTACAGGGCTTATTAAATCAAATATTCCTACACGTATTGCTTTTGCAGTATCTTCACAAATCGATTCACGTACAATTTTAGATGCGCAAGGTGCAGAAAGATTGCTTGGACGAGGCGATATGCTATATTTAGGTAATGGTATGTCTGCTCCGGTGCGTTTGCAGGGGACATTTGTGACAGATGATGAAATTGAAGCGATCATTGAGCATGTTCGTGAGCAAGGAGAACCTGATTATATATTCGATCAAGAGGAACTTTTAAAGAAGACTGAAGTTTCCGCGGAGCAAGATGAACTGTTCGAGGATGTATGTCGATTTGTCTATGAGCAGGGAGGAGCTTCTACTTCCTTAATTCAGCGCAAATATCATATTGGCTATAATCGTGCTGCGCGTTTAATCGATATGTTGGAATCGCATGGCTTTGTGTCTGAGGCACGTGGCAGTAAACCACGAGAAAGTTACATTACAGAAGAAGATATAATTGCTATGTTTGAATAAGAATTACATTGTTTTCGTATAGATTATCTTATTCACGCCAAAATTAGTATTTTTAGAAAAGTTACACATTTATCCTTATGCATAAATAGTGCTATAATAGACGAGATGTGATGATTAGTACGTATTTTTTAGTACTTACAAAGGTATTAATACCTAATAATTAGTGGAAAATACGATACACCTAATAGATGATAGAAGGGATATTGAATTCCCGGGGGGTTTAATTAATGACAGTTTTTCATTTCACAGGCATTAAAGGTTCTGGCATGAGTTCACTTGCACAAATCTTATTTGATGCTGGTGAACAAGTACAGGGCTCAGATGTTGATAAATATTTCTTCACGGAACAGCCGTTACGTGATCGTAATATTCCAATTTTTACATTTAATGCAGATAATATTAAAGATGGTATGACAGTTATTGCGGGGAACGCATTTCCTGATGACCATCCTGAATTAGAGCGAGCTCGTGAAATCGGTGTAGAAGTTATTCGCTACCATAAATTTTTAGGTGAATATATTGGTAATTATACGTCGATTGCTATTACTGGTGCACATGGTAAAACATCTACGACAGGCTTAATGTCTCATGTTGTAGGTGGGTATAAACCAACTTCTTATTTAATCGGTGATGGAACAGGAGCTGGGCATGAAAATGCTGACTTCTTTGTAATGGAAGCATGTGAATACCGTCGACACTTTTTAGCTTACAATCCCGATTACGCTGTAATGACTAATATTGATTTTGATCATCCAGATTATTTTGCAAACATAGAGGATGTTTATTCAGCGTTTCAATCATTAGCATTGCAAGTTAAAAAAGCAATTATTGCTTGCGGTGATGATGAACATCTACAACGTATTCAAGCGAAAGTACCTGTTGTTTATTACGGTTTTGGGGCTGAAAATGATTTTGAGGCTCGTAATGTTGAAAAAACAACTAAGGGTACAAAATTTGATGTATTTGTCCGCAATGAATTTTATAGTACATTCTTTATCCCATTGTTTGGGGATCATGCGGTATTAAATACTTTAGCTGTTATTACACTTTGTCAATATGAAGGTATTTCACCAGAAATCGTTCAAGAACGTTTAAACACATACAAAGGTGTAAAAAGACGTTTTACAGAAACGGATATTGGGAATAATGTTTTAATAGATGACTATGCACACCATCCAACTGAAATCCGTGCAACGGTTCAATCAGCACGACAAAAGTTTCCAGATCGTGAGCTAGTAGCTATTTTCCAACCACATACATTTACACGTACACAAGCTTTTTTACAGGATTTTGCGGATAGTCTAAGTCTTGCAGATACAGCATACTTATGTGATATTTTTGGCTCTGCAAGGGAAACACAAGGCGCACTTTCAATCCAAGATTTAGCGTCTTTAATTGAAGGCAGTGCAGTGATTACCACTGAAGGAATTGAAGTGTTAACAAAGCATAAGGGCGCAGTATTTTTATTTATGGGCGCAGGCGATGTTCACAAATTCCAAGATGCTTTTGAAGACGTGCTAAAGAACAACGAAACAGCTTAGTCCGCAAGGAATAAGCTGTTTTTTCTCAAAAATGAGGAGGAATTCAGTTTTTTTTGTCGAATTTAAGGAAATGAATAGTAAAGAGAATTTTTACTTGTAGGAGGTCTAGTTATGGAAGTTATTTTGTATATTGCAGCAATAATCGCAGCAATCGGTTTTTTAATTTTTTGTGTGAGCGTTGGAATGACATTATTTTCGCTCAAACCAATCCTTAACAGTTTAGCTGGAACATTATCGGGTATTGAAGGACAAATGGAAGGTATTACACGTGAAACGACTTCCTTACTATCCAAAACAAATAGCTTGGCAGAGGATATTCAAGAAAAATCTGAACAGTTAAATTCCGTTGTTCATGCAGTCAAAGGAATTGGCGACTCGGTAAATGGTTTAAATACATCTGTACAGCAAATTACTTCTTCAATTTCTAAAACTGTGGAACAAAATGAAGAAAAAATTGCACAAGTTGTTCAATGGAGTAATGTCGCAATAGGCATTGCAGATAAGTGGAAGAATCGTAAAATTATCGATCAGGCCAATGAGGTGATTCATGAAGATTTTTATTCTTCTGAATCAGATCAGTCGGAAAAACCGAAAAGAAAATGGGGTCGCAAAAAATAATTATTATTCGGTGGCATTAAATGTCAACGGAATAAAAATAAAGTCTTAAGCATATGTTGAAGAATGCATCCGCGAAAGCAGATGGACAACCAGTCTAAGCA
This sequence comes from Lysinibacillus sp. 10T31, assembly GCF_056394365.1. Lineage (NCBI taxonomy): Bacteria > Bacillati > Bacillota > Bacilli > Caryophanales > Bacillaceae > Lysinibacillus > Lysinibacillus sp. 10T31. The sequence goes on along the minus strand of NZ_JBFTHS010000071.1, from coordinate 6,240 downwards.
AATTAGATAATAAGATGGGGAGGAATTGTTGCATGACAACTCAAAAGCCAAATTATAATGAAGTGAAGGAACAACAACTTGAAAGTTCATTGCCACAGCTTTATCAACCGCAAGAGTCGATCTATGAAGAGGAGCGAGTGAACATGAAGGATTTTGTTATTGGCGCATTAGTTGGGGGTATAGTAGGTGCAGCTGCAGGCTTATTACTAGCTCCAAAATCAGGAAAAGATTTACGTAGCGATGTAGCAGTACAAGCTGTTAACTTAAAAGATAAGAGTGCAGATTTCTCGACAACTGCTAAAGATAAAACGGTTCAATTATCTAAACAAATTCAAGAACAATCTACACAATTAGTAGAGAAAGTAAAAATATTAAAATCAGCAAAAGCACCAACTGTTTTTGACGATGGTACTGTTTCTTTTGAGGGTGAAGAGCCACTGGAAGATTTCATTCCTAGTGAAGAACCTAAAGCAGAGGATGCTACTGAAGAAAAGGGACAAGCTGAAGAAAAAAGTGAAGAAGTTCGCGCATAATAGATAAAAGGGATACATTACATCTTATCAAAGATGTAACGTATCCCTTTTTTATTGTTAAGGAAACTATGGATTTTTTGCCTGTGGATAATCTAGAGCAAAGTCGTCGTCTAGGCTAAAACGCTACATCCTCGAGGTCGCTTCGATCCCTCGGGCAAAAGTGGTAGAGCGTTTACTTTTGCTTCGGGCTCTCCAGCGCTTGTCGGATGTAAACGAGCGCTTTAGCGCATTTGTTCAGATATGGGCGCTTTTTCTAGTAAAATCTCTAATTTATCTCCGCCGAAAATCTCCATATCGAAGCTTGCCGGTTGACCATTTCGTAAAATTGTAAAATTACCTTTAAATGTAGTAGGTAGTTGCCAATTAGAGAAGCGGAACACATCCTGGTAAATCCAACGACTTCGGTCTTTTTCTTTAAAAGAAATTATTGCTCCATTTGGAACAGTTGAAAGAGGTGATACCACTACACGATTAACGAGAACTTCGTTGGCCATCTTCTTTAGCTCTAACACCTCGTTTTGAAAGTGTATGATGATTTTATCCTCAAGTAAAACATTCATTTGGTCAGCAATCAGTTGAACGTTAGGGAATGTTTGTTGCTGAAATGTAATATCATCACCATCTTGGACAGCATATGACATTTTAGATGGTTTACCATTAATCATTAAATGAGCTGAAAACTCTGGTAAATAAAGTGGTTTTCCGTCTACTTGAATATAAAATGACTCAAATTGTTTTAATAACTCCCAATTATTTGTAAGCTTAAATACATCCTCGACTGTTTCAGCTATTTCAAACATAACAACATCACGATCATTTAATGCACTATCGAGTGATGTAGGAGAACCATTAACCGTTATTTGTGGTTCAATTACATATTTTGTATGTTGAATTGTCACTGTTTTAATGGCAGCATCATCTACAATATCTCTCACCGTAGCATTAGCTGGCTGACCGTCTTGGCCTTCAATTAGCTGGATGGCATCGCCTGTTTTAATCATCGTTTTTGTGGATGCCTGATGACCATTTACTAAAATTTCTGCCGGTTGACCATGACCACCAGGGATGAAAATATCTTGTCCATTAACATTCACTGATAATCCATGTCCAGGTTTTCCATATAACTGCTTTGCTCGAATATTGGCTGCTAAAAATGCATCTGCAACAGTCATTTCCTTTAATTCAAAAAGGCGAACTACTTGTTCATTAACGGTTAGACTCATATATTGAATAGGCATTTTTTTTGCTGCGATAGCTATACCGATTGGGGTCACCAATTCAGGGGATGCTTTAATATGATCTTCCTTCGTTAAGTTTTGAATGGCGTCGATCCCTCGAACGGCAATGCGATTGGCAGGTAAATCTAGTACTAGTCCAAGTTCGGCTGTAAGATTTGGTGTTAAGCTACCTCCACCGACAAGCATTACCGCCTTAGGAGCTGTCTGATTATTAAGGCGTAAAATTTCTTCCCCGATGGCTTTTGCAAGTTGCTTAACAGTAGGCCCAATTGCTTGAAGAACCTCTTGTTTCGGATAATATTGATCAAAGCCTAAAATATCCTGAATTAAAATGTCTTCTTCTGTTTGCAGTTGACGCTTCGCTTCTTCGGCAACAGGGAAGTCGAGTAAGTAGTGGTCACTTAAAGCCTCTGTTATTTCATCACCAGCTGTTGGCACCATGCCATATGCGACAACAGTGCTTTTATCGGTAATGGCAATATCAGATGTACCAGCACCAATATCAACAAGCGCCACATTTAAACGACGCATTGTTGGTGGGATAAGTACATTAATAGCTGCAATAGGTTCTAATGTTAGTGCATCCATTTCTAAATCCGCACGTTTAAGAGCAGCGATAAGTGATTCTACGACAACTCGTGGCAAGAACGTAGCAATAACTTCAATTTGTGCTTCATCACCTTGCTGATCGAGTAGGCTACCAATTTCTTCGCCATCTAAACGGTAGTATAAAACTGAATAACCGACACAATAATAGTGGCTTATTTTAGCGTCTTCTTTGTGTTGAAGGAGCTGTTGCTGTGCCTGTTGAACAGCTTGCAGTTCTAAACGACTTATATCTTCTTCCGTAAAGATTGGTCGATTGCGTATATTGATTGTCACACTTGCTTGTTCTGTTTTCAATGAGCGACCAGCAGCAGCGACACTCACTTTTTTTAAAGGACCATGCTTCTCTTCAAGTTCATGTTTAATTTCATTGATTAAATCTGCCACATACATGACATTATGTATTTGACCATCAACCATGGCGCGTTCTTTATGTTCTTTTACTAAGATGTCTTCCACGTGAAAGCGGTCATTATCTTCAGCTAAAATAATGCCTACTACAGAACGTGTACCGATATCAAGTGCAAATAATTTTGAACTCAATGTACTCGCTTCCTTTCTCGTAATATATTAACTTCTATCAGCAAAATTCAGCTAGCATAGAGGACCTCAGGCTAAGAACTTCATATCCTGTGAAAATGCCTGAGTGACCAACAACGTGTTGTTGCTGTCGCTTCGCTTTCGCACAGACTAAAACCCTTTGCTGACGCTATGTTGCACTGCGCATTCGCGCAAAAAACATGTGTTTGCCAAAGCCTCCGACGGATGTCACGAATCGGAAAGGAGTTCTTTGTACTCGCTTCCTTTCTCGTTATATGTTAATATAATTTAGCGAGTTGAAGCGCTAAATTAAAAATGCGTGACATTCTGTGCAACATTGATTATAATGTTGCTAATATCTAAAAATGTAACATACATTTCAGAGTTCTGAAAGTGTCTGTCATGAGGAGAGGAGCAAGAAAGCATGAGCCAAAAAGATTTAGAAAGCTTACGTAGTCAAATAGACGGTTTAAACTTAGAAATTCTCCGTCTAATTAACGAACGTGCAACAGTAGTTGATGAAATCGGTAAGATCAAAGAAAAACAAGGTGTGAATCGCTATGATCCATTACGTGAACGACACATGCTTGATCTTATTAAAGAACACAATCAAGGTCCATTAAACCAAATGACGGTCGATTATATATTTAAGCAAATCTTTAAAACAGCTTTAAAACAACTTGAAGCGGATAAGAAAAAAGAATTACTTGTATCTCGCAAGAAAAAATCAGAAGATACTGTCATTAATGTAAATGGTGAGCTAATTGGCCAAGGAAAACCATCTTTCGTATTTGGACCATGTGCTGTAGAATCATACGAGCAAGTAGCAGCAGTAGCAGAATCTATTAAAGCAAAAGGTGAAAAGTTAATTCGTGGCGGTGCTTATAAACCACGTACTTCTCCATATGACTTCCAAGGTCTTGGATTAGAAGGACTTAAAATTTTAAAACGTGTGTCAGAGGAATACGGTTTAGGTGTTATTACAGAAATCGTTACACCAGGTCATTTAGAGGAAGCTTTAGATTACATCGACGTTATCCAAATTGGTGCACGTAATATGCAAAACTTCGAATTATTAAAAGCAGCAGGTGCAACAAATAAACCTGTACTTTTAAAACGAGGCTTAGCAGCGACAATTGATGAATTCATTCATGCAGCAGAATACATTATGTCTAAAGGAAATGAGAACATCATTCTTTGTGAGCGTGGTATTCGTACTTACGAAAAAGCAACTCGTAACACATTAGATATTTCTGCTGTACCAATTTTAAAACAAGAAACGCATTTACCAGTATTTGTAGACGTAACGCATTCAACGGGTCGTCGTGATTTACTATTACCATGTGCTAAGGCAGCAATTGCTATTGGAGCTGATGGCGTCATGGCAGAGGTGCATCCAGATCCATCTGTAGCACTTTCTGATTCACAACAACAAATGGATATTCCAACATTTGATGCTTTCTACAAAACACTACAAAATTTCATGAAGAGCCATGAAATCAATGCATAACTTCTTTCAGCATTATTTTCTGTAGCGATAGCAAAGCGTCAGCAACACGGTTTTATCTGTGCGAAAGCGAAGCGACAGCAACACGGTTTTATCTGTGCGAAAGCGAAGCGACAGCAACAACAACACACGACTGAGTGACCAACATCGGTGCTGCTGACGCTACGTTAACACCGCGCTTTCGCACAAAAAACATTTGTTGCTGACGCTACGTTAACACTGCGCTTTCGCACAAAAAACATTTGTTGCTGACGCTACGTTAACACTGCGCTTTCGCACAAAAAACATTTGTTGCTGACGCTACGTTAACACTACGCTTTCGCACAAAAAACATTTGCAGGCCTAAGCACAAAGCCGATTCCAGACGCAATTATGCCGGGGTATAATTGATATGTTGATAAACACCGCTTGCTTTAATCGGCATGCGGTGTTTACTATATAGTGACAAAATAATGACTAGAAAAGTACTATTTGTACTTGGTTTTTCTTTTCATGTACATACTGCTTCTTGAAAAGAATATGAAAATTATCGTATGATAAGGCTATAAAAGGAAAAAGGGAGGCACGTACGATGACTGTTACAATTTATGATGTTGCAAGAGAAGCAAATGTTTCTATGGCAACGGTCTCTCGTGTAGTCAATGGTAATCAAAACGTAAAACCGGCAACACGAAAAAAAGTATTAGAAGTAATTGAACGATTAGAGTACCGTCCAAACGCAGTAGCGCGTGGATTAGCAAGTAAGAAAACAACAACAGTTGGCGTGATTATCCCGGATATTGCAAACAATGTTTATGCGGAGCTGGCACGTGGTGTAGAGGATATTGCAACAATGTATCGTTACAATATTATTTTAGCCAACTCAGACCAACATGAAGATAAAGAGCTTCAACTACTGGATACAATGCTAGGAAAACAAGTTGACGGTATTGTTATGATGAGTGATGAAGTAACTGAAAAAATGCAACAAACTATGGATCATTCACCTGTACCAATTGTGCTTGCAGGTTCAGTAGATGAATCGCAAACAATTGCGACTGTTAACATTGATTATTTCCAAGCAGCTTATGAGGCGATTACATTACTCATTCAAAATGGCCATAAGCGAATCGCTTTCGTAACAGGTCCGCTTTCGTATACTATTAATGGAAAATTCAAACTTGAAGCTTATAAAAAAGCCTTACAAGACGCAGGTTTACCTATAGATGAATCACTAATCGCTGCAGAAGAATCGAGCTATGATATGGGCTTAGAGGCGTGGGAAACATTATCTTCACTTGAAAATCCTCCAACTGCTTATTTTGCAGGTAGTGATGAATTAGCAATTGGATTGATTCATGGTGCGCAGGATGCAGGCAAAGATGTACCTGAGGATATCGAAGTGATCAGCTTTGAAAATTCAAAATTAGCACGCATGGTTCGCCCACAGCTAACAAGTGTCGCGTTACCACTGTACGATATCGGAGCTGTCGCAATGCGCTTGTTGACGAAATTGATGAACAAAGAGCCTGTTGAGGACGAAGCGGTTATTTTGCCGCATCGTATTGAACATCGACAATCTGTCAAAAGTAAATAACAGTACTTAACACGTAAATCTGATAATGGATTTGCGTGTTTTTTATAGGGTGGATAGAATGCCGAGAGTGACTGATAGGGGAATAAGGTAAAAATAAAGGTTCTAAGTCAAATGTTGGGGTGATGTGATCTTTTAGCACGTTAACCCAGATGAACCCCGATATCTTTATACTTTAAATTTAATAAGATTTTTGCTCGAAAGTGATCGAAGCGTCGAAAGCCATATGCATTCCGTTTCATC
>NZ_JBFTHS010000070.1:0-16917 GCF_056394365.1 Lysinibacillus sp. 10T31 | reverse complement strand
ATACAATCAAAATAATAATACCAACAACGAAAAGATAGATTGCCGCCATTTTTTCTGTTGGATTCATCAAAAGACTAATAACACCTAATATTATTGCAAGGAATGCTGTTAATAATCTTTGAAATAACTTTCGTTTCAATACAATACTCCCCCTAAAATATGAAGTTAACTTCACGTGAAGTTTATTTCATATTATATACTTTTCATAAGAGAGTCAAGTTAAATATTAGATAAAAACTAAGTAATATTAAAAACACAACAAAAATTACAAAATCGACTGTGCATCATATTTAAGATTGAACGTCATAAGGAGAAAACGATGCTTAGTTTCCTTTGTTTTCGAATATAAATTCGAGTATGTACATAAGCAAAAAAATACCAAGTACTCAAATAATGGAGCACCTGGTTCTTGTTGTTATACAAAAATCATTTTCTATGATACCCCACTCTGTCAAATTTGACTGAAGCTGAAAGTTCAACCTTCCCTTATGGGATAATCCTCATTTCGCATATTCTCTTGACACAATTTTGTGGTTAGTAGCAGTCTGCAATTTTGCTGAGTCCTATAAATCTTTTTTCCATGAACATTATGCTATACTATTTCTATTATTTTCGGGATGTAAGATGGTGTATTAACAATCCAGAAAGCCTTATGTATCAACGTTTAAATATCTTTTTAACAGTTAGAGTAATTTGCAAGATACGGCATATAAAAGCATGTTTTTGGGGCTAAGTGGGGCTAGATTGGGGCTAATAAAATACGGCGAAGCGTGTGTACAGGAATGGGTGAGTAAGAAAGATTGAGGCTAATAAGCTTCAATTTTTTTATTTGTTCAATGATAAGAATAGTTACTTAATAAAAAATAGCACCGCTCGGCACAGTGCATTGTTTAAGTTTTATTGTAAATTCAAGCTCTCCAGAATAATCTGTGGAAGACAAATCTCCAAATGTTTAGGAATTTATATCACCTAGCGAGAGCTATACAATATTATTCTCACCCTCCCTTTCTTGTTCTTGTTCTTTTATATTCCTTTTGTATTCAAAAAAGTTCAAAGTAAGTACTAATGAGATTAATACAGTGAAAATTAATGTAAGGTATAAACAAAACTGAATCCATGATTTTGTAAATATCAAACTTACCACTAATACAATATATAGTACAGGTAAACCCTTTAATACATAGGGCATCTTTTTACTATTGTACATTTTAGAAAGTAAATAATTGTTTCTACGAATTTTTTTATATCTTCTATTTCCCTTTACATCTATAAATTCTTCTATACCTTCTGATTCTACTAAAAGCGTATTATTGCTACTAAGTTTAATAATTTTATATAGTGGTTCACCGTTTTGATCCACTATGTAATAATCATATTGAAAGGTTAAAGCAGTGGCTATAAAACTTATTATTTTCTCAAATAAGAACATTGACCCAATAACTGTTATAAAATAAATTGTTAATAAAACATAAATTGCTCTTTCATCATCAAACTCAAATGGAATTTTAGCAAAAACTATAACCAAATAAATAAATGCTAAAAAAACAAAACTAAAAGCAAAATATTTCAATAATGAAATTGAGAATTTTTTCAAATTACTTAATCTTAATTTTTCCAACTCTGTTATCCCATAATTATCAATTGTTGTCTTTACGACATAAATAATAACGGGTATTAATGATAATAAATATGTCTCAAAAGATGTATTTTTAAGCAGAGACAAATTAACCCCTCCCTTTCACCTATCTCAATATTCGACAAAAGGAAAGGATTTCCTCCTCATTTAGACAATAAATATCACGCTAGCTTGTACTGCCGTGTCGTTTCTAATCTTCTTATTATATAAATATACAAAACACCTGCCGTAGAAAGTATTTTGTTAAACATCCGCTCAATTTTGAGCAGTCCTCAAACATTTTGAACTTCTGATTCATTTTTAATTACTGTCTCATACAGTTCTTGTGCATGAATATTAATGGTTTTTACTTCATCTTCCATTCTTTTAAACAATGGATAGAAAGCCATATCAATTAAACGCACTGTATCTTGAATTTCTTGAATGGACATGTATGCCATGCCACGATCCTCATGCCAACGATTTTCAGTGATTTCATCAATTCTATTCATCAAATTAGCTACCGCCTGTTGTACAACTCGTAAATCAATCATTTGTACTGATAATCCTGAAGCATCGTTACTATTTTCGAGTACTACTTTTTCTAATAAGTGTTGTGTTTGTTGCTGCATGTTTTCATTCTCCTTTTCCGTCTATGTTTTATTTAGTTGCGACTGCATTCAAAAGTAATTGTTTGTTACGATCAGACATTACACGCCATTCTTTAACCGTTACTTTCATTTGCATTCACTTCCTTTCTTATTAAAATACGTCTGTTGGTCCATTACGTTCTGATAGCCAATTGTAGAAAGGTACTGGACGTTCATTTACAGGCTTTTTCTTCATATATAAGGTGTTTGTTGTTGGATGCTTACCTTTGCGCTGTACTACTTTGTTGTGGGCTCCTACGAATACTGCACGCAATGTCTTTGTTACTGTCAGCACACCGTCTCTAATATCGTTGGCCATTTTAAAAATGATATCTTTGGCTTTTATTAATTCCTGAATACTACTTACATTAGATGCTAGTACCACTTTATGTAGTTCATCCTTAAAGTTATCTGGAAGAGGTAACGAATGCAAAAAATCATAAAGCATCATTTGGTACTCGTTCATGTATTCCTTATATGCTTCTTTTTCTTCATGTGCTGATTTATAGACTTCTTGTAATGTAACTACCTCACATTCCTCGAAAGACTCGTTACGGCTTTCACACACATCTAATTGATACGGCAAAATAATATAGATGTTTGCACCACGACCTCCCTTTTCTTTAGTTGTTGTTTGTTTTTTGATAATCCCTAGTGATTCCAGTTTTGAAATAGCACGATAAACCGTCTTTGTGCTGATCTCTAAGCTGTCAGCAATTGTGGAAGCTTTCAGGTGACACACCCCAGGATAATTAAGAGAGTGTGATGCAAGCTTATAAACGATGGCACGTTCTGTTTCTGTTAACTCATAAAAATGCTGCTGGATATGCTCTTCCACATGCTGATCCATATCAGCTACTGTTTCAAATGTTGTGTACGTTGCTAAGTATTCAAATGCCATCGTTTTTCACCTCGCTTTCCATTGCCTAAAAAATTAATAAACTACATGTACAGATCCATCTTCACCGATTTGAACCGGTTGCCCATCAACATCATCAAAGTAAATATAACCACCCCAGTAGCCATCGAATTGTCTCTCTCTACTCCCTAGGTTGTAACGGTCTCCATAGCGCTTCTGAAAATAAGCACGAGCCTCTGTTACATTCGAGAAGTGAGGAAAATTCGCTTCATCTTCTCTTGAAATTACAAAACCAAAGTATGTCATAGTGTGTCACCTCTCTTTCCTGCAGCATGTCGGTTATTTCTAGTCCATTCATCGACTAACCTTCGATGGTCTGTTTCGTAAAAATCCATTCACTAATCTAAACCATATATTCATCTTTCTAAACAAATAATATTCTTTTCTAAATTAATTGTCAATAATATTAAATAAAAAGTTTAGAATACTAAACTTGAATGGTATAATTAAGGAAATGGAGGAAGGAGAAGATTATGTCATTTGAATATAAGCAGTTATTTAAAACGATGATTGACCGTGAAGTTACACGAGAAGAATTAAAAAAGGAGTTGCAACTATCTTCTGCCACAATGGCAAAACTCGCAAAAGGTGAAAATGTTTCGATGGCTGTGTTAGATAAATTATGTAACTATTTAAATTGTGAAATAGAAGATATTATCCAGCATAATAAAGCCAAAATAGAAGATTAAATAATCAAATTTGGAGGGGTATTATGATTGGGGTAGTCGGAACGGCTCATGTGAAAATTTTTGATGACAATGAATTAAATAAACTTCATATTGATCAAGAAAATCTTAAAGTTAACATTTTGAAATCTGACGAAAAATCAGGTAATTATGTAATTAAGTTTTTTATTACGATACCGTACAATTCAGATTACAAATGCTTAAATGACTATAAAAGTTTTGTTCACCCAACACTTAAACAACATATACGAGTTTTCATTATCTCGACACAAATTATTGAAATAGTGGAACTGGGAATCCAGCCAATTAAACATATCTCACAATTATAAATCAAAAAACACTTCCGGCTCATCGTGCAGCTGAAAGTGTTTTTCTTTTGACCATAATAAAAAGCAACCACATTTCTGCAGCTGCTTGATTATATATATTAATTATTAAGAGCATGTTTTAAAAGATTAAAAGAATAAATGATTAAGATTCAAATTTCATCGTTTAAGACTTACTCCCCCAATGGATTTCAGCATTTCAACGGTAGGACATCGCGGTGGGACATTACTAGTATATTAACTATTATTTCCACCCGTTACGGAGTGGTCTTCTACTGGTATAATATTTGACTCTACTTAATCAAAAAATCTTTTTTTATACTACCTAATTCTTCACGTAAAGATTTACGCATTTCTTTAAACATCTTTTTCAAATTTTCATTAAAATCTTTGGATTCATTAGAATTGGTGATATTGTATGTAATATCATCTATCATTTCATTCAGAAGATGATCTTGAAACAACAAAGATTCTTTCACTAGTTCATAACAATACTTCTCTTCATTATCATCACAAAATTCCTCGCCTTCAACTGTAACAATTTCTTCAAATAGTTTGGTATAAACAAAAATCGTAAAAAATCTGGTCTCTAAAGGATAATTAATTTTATTAATTGTAAAATTAAATGTTTCATCTAAGTAAAAATTAGAAACTCCATAGTTACTGTGGCCAACTGAAGACAACAAATCATAAAATCGATAATAATATTTTTTATCATTTCCAAGTATGAATTTACTTGGATTCAACCGCTCAGCTATCTCCCTACCATCCCTATCTTTAATAATGTTATTGGCGGGATCATAAATATATTCTTTAGAAAATAATTTTAGAGCGATAAGTGTTAGATCAGGAAATTTATTTTCATTTCTATTAAGATACCTAGTACTTAAATAATTTTCAAATATACTCCTTACTAAAATTAATGCATCCTCATTATGTCCTATTTTAAGTAAATTGCGAATGCTGATTAGAGTTTTAGTACTTTTGGTAAAATTAAAATATTCGTGATCATAAGTGAATTTACTGTTTAACTGACCATAACTTAGTGCATCTAATAAACCATAAGGAAATGCTGAACAATTGATAAATTCTTTCGAACGCAAAATAAATTTATTTATCAATTTATCTAACCCTTTTATGTATTCATCCTGTTTTAAATTCATTAAATCTTTCCACCCCTCATATAGTTTTTATTCTATAAATAATAATACATTATATTATAATAATTCGGACAACATTTTCCAGTTATCTATTTTCTTGACTATCACTCTCATTCAACCAGTTATAGAAAGGCATTGGACGTTCCCTGTGTGCTATGTCCTCCACAGATGACGAATTAGTTGACTTATTACTTAAACGCTCTATAACCTTACTATATGCCCTTACAAATACGGCTCTTAATGTATCTAGCCAGTACTGTAAATTTCAAATCTTGTGGTTATTGTCCTCCTCAACCTTATTAAATGCATAATAAAAAGCCACATCCAGAAGAAGGTGGCCTTTAGTTACAAATTTTTTAATTACTCTTTGTAAATACTTTTAAATGTTCATTTACTTCATTACTATATCGCTCTTTAATTTCCTTTAGTAAAACCAAAAAAATCTTCTCTAAAAAGCTAGTTAGTCTATTATATGTTTTTTCAACAGTTTCATATAGCTGAATGATACTAATTTTTGGATTTATTTTTTCAGGTATATTTACAAGCAATTTACCATTCAATCCATTTTCATTACCTTCACCTAAATCAAGTTCTATATCATCTAATTCATATTCTGGTTGTAAAAGATGGTTTCTATGAGTAATCGAATTCCTATATTCTTTAAATTCTGTTAAGACTGTATCAGTATTTTCAAATTCCAAAAACAGTTTATTAATCTCTGGCCAATCATTTTTAATCCTATTTTTTATTTTAAAATAAGACACTTCTCTAACACTAAAATTTAAGTTCAACGCTGAGTTCAATGGATGCCCTATTTTATCTAAAATAGAAAATATTCTATATGATATATTGTCTAGATAGTACTCAGCTAAAGTTTCATTGTGTATTCTTTCATTTGAAATATCAACTTCTTTATATTTTACACAAAACTCTTTAACAAGAGCAGACGCACAAATTAAAGATTGCCTACATACATCCCATTGAAAAAAAAGTTCTTTTCTCCAACTGTTAATTATCGGAAACAATTTAAGATGTTGATTCAAAAATAAAAGTATTGAATCTTCATTATTAAAGCTTTCTTCAAATTTATTATATACATTAGCTGGCTCAAATAATAAATCAGGAAAAAATTCTTCATACTTTTCTACCAGCCCTTTTGGAACATTAAAATACATTTCATGACATCTCCTTCCTTATTTATCTTAATATAAATGGAACGATATATCACTTTTTGAAATATAATCATAATAAAAAGCCACAACTCATAATGAGTGTGACTATATATGTATTATTTGTTAGCTTCTACAAATCTAAGTGTGCTTAAATATGCATTTAATTTATTAATTTCTCTGTTCGATACAAAATAATAAACGGATAAGATGAATCCATATCCCGCGACACCCAATAATGTCAGTATTTTTTCATTATTAAAAGTTAACAAAACTATTACTAAAGCAATAAGAGTACTAAATGATGACGTAAACAAACTTTTATGTCCAAGCAGTTGTTGTATTCCATACTCGGTTGTGCGAATCATTATATTTAATTCCTCAGAACTTAATTTTTCTAAAGACTTTTCATCCTTATATTGTTTCATTATCTTACTAAGATCAAATAAATCTTCACCAAATTTAGGATTATTATTTGTCATATCTATCACACTTCCTTTCACACTTCCTTCCACACTAATTACAATGCAAATCCAAACACAAAGGCAAATAAATGATGTTACTAACAATTCAACAATAGAAAATCCACTCCTTTTAGATGTGGACAAAGCCGCATAATACTAATATCAACCACCAAGCAGGTATGTCTTTTTTGAGGTTGACTTCTGCTCTTATGTAAATAACTACTAAATTATACATAAATGAATACTAAAAGACTACATTTGATTTAAAAATGTAGTCTTTTATACTTGATTTAGGGATTACTTATAAAAGCAATAATAAAAAGCCACACCTTGTTAGATGTGACTAAATTTGATAAAAGCTGTATTAAAATCAATTGCTTTTAAATAGTTTCTTGTATATTAAATTAAATTTTTCACTATCCTTTATACTTATCGTCAATAATTGACCTGCATATTCAAAGGATTGAACATAATTTCCTACTAATATTAATTTTTCAATTAAAACCGAGAATGGGACATCTTTTTCTTTAATTTTCCCGTTTTCTCTATGTTTAATTTTATAACTTTTTGTTTTATCTACATAATTTATTGTTGAGTGTGCCTCAGCATTCCGCAATTCTCTATCTATCATTTCCAACAAAATGTCATATTTATTTCCGGAATTAAACAACGAGATTTTATCATGTAAGGTCATTTTATTTATATTATAAAAATTATATTGCTCTTTTTTTACAACCTTCTCTAAACAAATTAAGAGATTTAATGTTTTGCTAATATATTCGACACCATTCATATATGCCACAGAAATCGATTTTGTATATCTTAATTTTTTTGCAAGATTTTGTGGGTCAGCGTTTGCTTCTTTTGCTAATAATTTTGTATCATTAAACACTCTAACATAATCAGTATATGCAGTCATGAATTCCATAGCCGTATTATCTTCGGGACCCAGTTTAAAATTAGCTATCAGTTTAAGTGATTCTTCAGGATTTTCTTTGACAGCTTGAATATATAACTTAAGTAAAATTGAAATATACTCGTATGTTTTGTGTTTATTCACTTGATCCTTATCTTCATGCCATTCAGTTAATACTCTAATAAAATAATCTACATCATCGTAATTTTCCCTATCTTCAACTAACTTTCTTGCTTCTTCACCGTAATAACCTGATTCTATAAATAAATCTAACTCTTCTGCTGCTTCATTAAACTCTAAATATTTTTCAAAATTGCCTTTCAATATAATCACACCTTTCTACTACAATCGTAACAGAATTGGTATCATATCCCAACAACACAAATCTGACAACGTAAAAAACACCTACCGAAGTAAGTGTTTTAAAATAGAATTAAATTTCGTAGCGATATACTGTTGGTTCAAGATCTGAATAGATTAATTTTCCGTCCAGTAAGTTATAAAGTTTGTATCCTACTTCATTTAAATGAGCATACATTTCTGTTGTAATTTCAATCTCTAATCCTGTTGAATTGTCTTGGATTACAAATGACGACATATCTCCAAAGTAGAAGACCGCACTGACTTCATTAGTTCCTTTCACTGCATCCACACAATGTAATGGATAACCAAAGAATGTATACTTTACCCCAGCCTCTGAATTTTCCAATGTCTTCAGTGCTGCTTCTCCGTTTGGTAAAGTAATAGTTTCAGCCAATTCCAGCCCTGCATCGTTAACAAACCAGCGCGCATTGTTTCGTACCGCTGTTGAAGGTTTTTTTGATAAATCACGTAAAGCTTTATTATTATCAGTACCATCACCTGTAAAAACAACAGCTCGATTATACAAAGATCCTTCGTTATATGCTACACCCGTACCATTAAACATATAATCAATTTCCTTCTTCACATATTCTTTCTTCATGACGTTTAAAATTAAATCTGCAGCGTTCACATTCATTCTTAATAAACGTTTTTTAATTCGAGATAACGAGTCAAATTCAACTGGATTCAATATCTCTGCTTCTAAACCGATCGAGTTGACAGGAATTGTTTCTGTACGTTCAATAGCATTTACATGTACTTGCACATCTGAGCTATCTATTAAAACCGGATACTGTAATTGCTCGTCTAAAGGTACGACTGTACCAAATTTACGTAGCAAATTTTCCTGTTCTGTATAACCAATTATTTCATTAGCAATAACTGTAGGAACTAATACTTTTCCGTTATTAAAATCAATTCCTAGTGAGCGAAGTTCATCTGAAAGAATTTTCCCCGCTAAATAGTGACCAAATTTTTTGCGTGTTTCATTATTTTGTTGTACCATTTTTCTCATTAGATAATTTCCTCCTGTGTATTCCATATTTTCTGCACTTCGTGTCAAACTAACTTCCGTATCTTCATAAGCTGGTATCGTTACAATCGATACTTCAAATAGTTCTACTTCATATATTGTTCGTAATGAAGGAACTACTGAGTGATCCCAAGACTCGTCCACAATTCTAAAACCAAAAGAACATTGTGAAATATCACCGCGCTCCATCAATGCAATTAAATCTGTTCCATCTGTTGTGTTAGGAAGATCCACTTCAAATTTCAATCCATGTAAATCTTCTTCTAACTTCAATGTTCCTGATTTTGTGCGGCCTAAAATTTTCTCCCAGTTATGATTCATCAAGCAGCACACGTCATTTCCTGTAGCTAATGCCCGTTTAAACGCTCCTGGTGCAATTACCTCTTTAAACATGTCCCCTATATCTGTAGGGGAATTAAATACAGCTGCATATCCTACCGCAACATTTCCGTTTCCTTCTTTTTTAGATCGAGTTGTAATTTGTACATTTTTCATTGCTCGTCTTTCATTTACTTTCACATAAACACCTACTTCTTATTTGATTATTTTTTAACTTGAATCGTTCTCTTTTGTAGTGAACGAAAGAAATTTTTGTCTTTCGATTAAGTGTTAATAAATTGAATCGAAAATAATTAGCCACACTTATTTTCACCTCCTTTCAGCATATGGTCATACTTTGTTACAATGGAGCACTGTGACAAGTGTGACAAAATAGCACATTCCTCATATTCATGAACACAAAGCTATACTTTGTTTACTACCTTTTGTCACACTAAAAAAATTTAAAAAATTCAATTTGAGGTGCACGTTTGTATGCTCATACGGTCTACAGCAAAATGGCCAAAATATTAATTTGGTAGGGGGGCTATCACCTAAGTGTGACAAAAAAATAAAAAGCCCAATAGCATACACATTGCTGTGCAACTACTGGACTTCTAGAGTCTCTCAAGTTTTATATTCGTTTTTGTTTTGCATTTCACACACTGGATCTCAATGTCGTAATCATCATTTACTAATTTGAAATTCCCTTTAGTTCTGCTTAGTAGCTTATTGCATTTAGGACATCTAACTTCTTTCATTGCTTGGTCCACTCCCTATAGGTTGTCTAATCTATTCATCAGTTGCTTATAAATCTCTCTTTGTAGATTTGTTCTAATTGTTTCAGGTTGCACTGTGTAGTAGTCCATAGTCTACCTTCTAATTGCGTTCAAAATTGATTGTAAGCGTGTGTCGGTCACGGTAATCAATTGGTCACACATTTCTTTAAAACGTCTGCATTGAAGCCATATACATGTTATACGCTTTATGTGTGCCACCTTCTCTTCGAGAATCATGAGTGTTGTTTATTTAATCTCATGTTACAATCAATTCTTCCTTTTTATGTTTCCATTAATTAAATAGAGCTTTCCCTAGCAAAATGTATTTGCTAGTTAGTTTTCTTTATTGTTTTCTTTATTGTTTTCTTTAGGAATTTTGCATATATAGAAGAAACTCATTTCACTAGACGCTAATTAGCGACATTACTAGACGCTAATCCGCGACAAAAGTAGACGCTAATTAGCGACATAAAAGGTGACGCTAATCCGCGACAGTCAAGTGAATTCAACGTATCCCCTCTCTATACATGCTGATACCCAACTATCTTCATATCATTTTTGCACCCTTTCCCTACACAATACGTGCGATATTTAAATCTAAAGCAAGTTTTTGTAAAGCTTTTACACGTATTTTATTGTAAGTAGTCGCTGAAATAGGTGGTTGAAACTTAAAACAATAGACTTTCATATCTGTTAAATACTCCGCATCATTAACCATATACCTCGCTTCAATCAAAAACCTTTCCATTGGAGGCAAACTTTTCACCGCGTGCTCAATACGTTCACAATACTTATGTATTACGTTTAGAGCATCCAAGTTGAAATTGCCAACTGAGCCTGTTTGGTCACTAGTCAAATTACCCTTTCCTCCACCAATGTCATTAATATGTGATGTGGTAGTTGTTTCCTTTTCCTCAAACGTTAAATATTTAAAAATACGGTACCTTTCTAACTCACGTTCCACAGCTGCTTTTATAGCCTTTCTATCAAGTTCTGGTAATTTAAAATCCAAAATCATTTCCTCCTTTTATTTAAGAGGGATCCTAGTTCATATGTGTCATTTTTGTGGTTAACCCATAGCAGCCTTTTACTGCGTTCATTACTACTCTTAAGGCGCTTTTGTTTCCTACTTCCGTTTGTGCCATTCCTGAACACATGCCAGATAATTCATTGACTTGCAAACACAAACAGTTCTAGCAGCTCGCTAAACATAGATGGGTAATATAATGGCTGTGTTTCTTTAGGATTATGAGGATTTATTGCATTATCTCCAAATTTACGTCCTGCTTCTGTCAATGACTTAAATTCCTTCGTACCACCCTTTGAGGAAGGTCGTTCCTTGATTTCTAATAGCCCTAGCTCAATCATTCGTGTATTTGCTTTAGCTGTGCTCATTTTTACATCATGTTCTTTTAGAAGTTGAGTCAAGGATACTTTTAGTTCCTCACCTTCCACATAAGCTGGCAAATGATTCGTTGGTACGCCATGTTTCTTATGAGCCTCCTCTAACATTCGAATCTTAGATGGTTCGTCCACACGTAATATTTCTGTAGCATACTTCACGCCAATAAGTTGTTTTTCAAATTCCACTGCGTTATTGCTTGAAAATGTAGAATGATTTAAAACTTGCTCCATTTCTTCAAATCTAGTAACATACGCTGCAGTAAATAGAACACCCTTTTCACCAGTCATTTTATTTGCTACCATGTCGCAGCCTTTTCGTGTAAGTAAGTAGCACTTATTTTCTTTCCCAGAAGAATCTTTATAGGTGTTTTCAATAAAAAAATCCACTGAACGCATTTTTGCGTTGAGTAAAATTTCGCTATAATTATCGATGCTTCTTAATAAATCTGTATGACGTTTCCCAACCATTTCTGCCACATCTCGACTATCTGTGATTAATTGACCGTTGAATGAAACTACTTTTAATTGATTCATAATAATGCCCCTTTCCTTTTTAACTATTCCTATAACACACGCCGCCAAGCGTTTTATTTACCATTCTGATGTAATTTCAGTTATTACCTCGAAAGCCTGTTGCGCCAAATACCAACGTTTGCGATTCTTTTTACGCTCAATAGCTCTCATACGTGGATCGTTTAGTATCTCGGCCTCTAACCACCGTTTGGACATGTCCGTTAACTGTGCAAGTCGCTCCACTGATACGAGCCAAAGCTGCGCTTGAATAGACTCATCGAGTTGTTTTTCAATATATTGTTGAATCTGCTTTTTATCCAATTGAAGTTCAATATTAGTTGGAATCATTAACATTCCACCTCCTATCTATCAGTTGTTTTCATCCTCATCCTTTTATTAAAGTTAACAATATGGATTACACTGCTTTAAGTAGCCACACAATTAAAACAATGAAGCTGCATAGGTTTGACCTATCTTCATTTAGTCAAACATTTTGACTCTTGTTGTGTGATCCAGTCATCTAGCGATGTTTTTCGGAACATTATTTTATTACCAATACGGTAATGAGGAACTTCATTTCCGCGAACCATCTCACGCAACTTGTACTCCGACGATCCAATGTAAAGCGCTGCCTCTTTTACAGTCATTTTATCCATTCGGTTCACCACCTCACATTCATGTTGATGTATCAAATATTTTTTGTTGATACATCAAATACTAAGGTAATTATTGTTGTTGTGTCAACATTTATATATTTAAATATTGTTAATCGTTATTATTTGTTGCTATATCAACATTAAATGTTTATGATATTGTCAAAGAGGAGAGGTGTACTTATTGTGGATTTAGTTCAATTTGGTTCTTATATAAAAGAATTACGCAAAAAAAAGGGGCTAACACTTGCTTCTTTATCTGCGTTATCAGGAGTTTCTCATCCTTATCTATCTCAAATAGAAAATGGAAAACTAAAAAACTTCCCTTCACCAGAGATTCTAATAAAAATCTCTGAACCTTTAGATGTTCGATATGAAAAACTTTTGAAAGCTACTGGACATTTAGACAATGAGGCTTTACACGATTACTATGAACTTGATGCAAAACTATATGAAATGACCGCAAAAGTTCTAAAAGCACTTTCGACAGATGGTTATTTTTTTGAAGATGTTCAATTAAAGATATTCGAAATATTCTCTGGAAATATGAGTTATGAACCAGGTCTTAAAGAATTTGATAAGTTTTATTTCGATTACTTAAAATATAAAGAGGATGTTGAACCAGACTATATAGACGTGGATTTGGAAGAGGACTTCATAAAATATTATAACTACAGTACGGTACTTAGATCATTTACCGCTGAATTTAATTCAAGCGCATTTGATTGGAAAGAAGAAGTATTAGAAAAACTCACGGAATTGGTTTTGGAGCGAATAATCCCATCTGAATCAACTGAAACATCACAAAAAGAACTTTCGATTTTTTTAAAACAACCCAGTATCCTGTACAAAACTCATGAATTGTCCAAACAGCAGATTAAACTCCTTGAATCTTATTTAGAAACACTAATAATGAATTCACAAAAATCAAAAGAGATAGCACTTACGTTGTTCGTTCAAGGAAGCAGCGTTGAAGAAATATCAAAAATAATAAATGAATCACCAGAAACCATTCAAGATTGGGTAATGAAAAAAGACAAATAACATTCACCTACTCACCTATTCCTGTACACACGCCGCCAAGCATGAAAGGAATGGACAAGGTGAAGTTATATAAATCAGCAAAAGAACCTGAAATATATCACTATTTCAATGCGAATAAAGAAAAGCTATGGATGTATCGCCATAAGTATTATGATGCTACTGGGAAGCGGAAAGAGAAGAAAAAAAGTGGTTTTAAAACAGAAAAAGCAGCATTGAAAGCCCTTTTGGAAGTTAAGGCTTTAACGCTCCGTGGTGAAAAAAAGTTTGTAGAGAACGACCAAATGACCGTTAGTGAATGGCTCGATACATGGTATGAAATGAATCATAAAAAGTGGAAAATTGGTACACAAGTACAGCGTGAAATCATTGTACGTGTACATTTAAAGCCCCTACTCGGCCATTACAAGCTTCAAAAGTTAGACAAACAAACATATCAAAGAATATTTATCAATGCTCTTGTTGGTGATTACAAGCCTAGTACAATACGTGCTTGGCATACCATCTTTAAAATTGCAATTAATTCAGCGGTTGAAGAAGAAATCCTCAGCCGGAATCGCTTCACAAAAGTAACAATTCCAACAGAAGCAAAAAAGAAAAAGGAAGCTGCCAACTTCCTTACTCCTACTGAATTAGTCACTTTTTTAGATGATGCCAAACATAATGAAAATGTTACCCACTATACTTTTTTTCTTACGATCGCTTATACAGGCATCCGTCGTGGTGAAGCATTAGGATTGCAATGGAAGAATATAGACTTTCAAAACAACACCATTACAATTGAGCGTACCAGGGATGTTATTGGTATTCACACACCAAAAACAATGAATAGCTATAGAACCATTCTAGTGGATGAAATGGTAATGAAGCAACTAGAGACATATTTAAAATGGTGTAAAAAAGCATTATTTAAAAACGGCCGGAAACTACAAGACGATTTATCAAAAGATGATACGTTTGTATTTATATTTGAACATGCTGCAGATCCGATTGCTCCAACAAGTCCTATCTATGCTTTCAATAAAATTTTAGATCGGACTGGACTGCCAAAAACAACAATACATGGTTTAAGGCATACACATTGCACCATCTTGTTAAATCGTGGACTCAATGTGAAGGTTATCGCTGAGAGGTTAGGCAATACACCTAAAATGATTATGGATGTATACGGTCATGTTCTAAAGGAATTGGAAGCAGAATCTGTTTCGTTATTTAGTCAAACTTTACAGGCTAGTGGGGCTAAAATTGGGGCTAATCATTAACGTATGTGGTGGAAACCATTGCTATAACAAGATTCCCCAACCACATTATGCTATACTATTTCTATTATCGAAATATTAGAAAAGAGGGATGCTAGATGACAAATTTACAGCAATTAGATGCGTATTTCTCAGAACATCGCGAAGCACACTTACATGAATTAAATGAATTTTTACGTATTCCAAGTATTAGTTCTTTATCAGAGCATAAAGGAGATATTCAAAATGCCGCAGAGTGGCTAGCAAACGCTTTTAAAAAGCTAAATCTTGAGAATATCTCTATTACGCAAACTGCAGGTCACCCTGTCGTTTATGCTGATTGGTTACACGCAGAGGATAAACCAACTATTCTATTTTACGGTCATTATGATGTCCAGCCAGTTGACCCATTAAATTTATGGGAAACGGAGCCATTCAACCCGACAATCCGAGACAACAAGCTATTCGCTCGTGGTGCTAGTGACGATAAAGGACAAGTGTTTATGCACTTAAAAATGATTGAAGCACTATTTGCGACAACCGGCACTTTGCCAGTGAACGTGAAATTCATCTATGAAGGTGAAGAAGAGATTGGTAGTCCTAACCTTCCTGCCTATGTTGAAGAGCATAAAGAGAAACTAGCTGCTGACTTAATTTTAATTTCTGATACAGGTTTATATGGTCCTGGTAAGCCTGCTGTATGCTATGGATTACGTGGCTTAACGGGGGTTCAAATTGATGTTCGTGGTGCAAAAGGTGACCTTCACTCTGGTCTTTACGGTGGCGGTGTCCAAAATGCTATTCATGCATTAGCTGACATTTTAGCATCCTTCCGCGATGAGCATGGAACAATTCAAGTTGAGGGCTTCTACGATAAAGTTTTACCATTATCTGAAGAGGAACGCGAAGCTTACCGTGCACTTGGTTTTGATGAAGAATCCGTGAAAGAAGAAGTTGGCGTGAAGGAATTATTCGGTGAAGCTGGTTATTCTTATTTAGAACGTACTTGGGCACGCCCAACATTAGAGATCAATGGTGTGTTTGGTGGCTTCTCTGGCGAAGGCATTAAAACAGTGCTTCCTGCTGAGGCTGGTGCAAAAATCACATGCCGTCTTGTGCCAAATCAAGAGCCTAATGAAATTGTAGCTCTATTAAAAGCACATATTGAAAAACATAAACCAACTGGCGTTGAAGTGACTATCTCTGAATTCGATAAAGGTCGTCCATTCTTAACACCATTTGATCATCCATTTATCCAAGCTGCTGGTCGCTCATACGAAAAAGTATATAATGTGCCAACTGCTTACACACGTGGAGGAGGATCAATCCCTATCGTGGCTGCCTTTGATGAAATTTTAGAATTGCCAGTAGTGCTAATGGGCTTCGGCTTATCAAGCGAAAACTTCCATGCACCAAATGAACACTTCCATTTAGAAAACTTCGATAAAGGATTACGCGTTTTAAGCGATTATTTATTCGAGGTAGCTGAATTACAAAAATAAAATAGTAAATCCCCTCGTTAAAAATTGAACTGCTCCCTGTCAAGTAGACAGTGGAAATAATAAAAAGCTTTTAAGCGGCTTTAGCCCTGTATTCTAATGGGCTTAAGCCGTTTAATCGTTCTTGGTATCTATCGTTATTGTAAAACTGGATATAATCCTCAATCGCTT
>NZ_JBFTHS010000069.1:0-17303 GCF_056394365.1 Lysinibacillus sp. 10T31 | reverse complement strand
CAGCAGCAGATGTTTTTTGCGCGAAAGCGAAGCGGCAGCAGCAGATGTTTTTTGTGCGAAAGCGAAGCGGCAGCAGCAGATGTTTTTTGCGCGAAAGCGAAGCGGCAGCAGCAGATGTTTTTTGTGCGAAAGCGAAGCGGCAGCAGCAGATGTTTTTTGCGCGAAAGCGAAGCGGCAGCAGCAGATGTTTTTTGTGCGAAAGCGTAGTGCTAACGCAGCGGCAGCAACATGATGTTGGTCACTCAGTCGTTGCCACAGGATGTGGCGTTCTTATACTGAGTTCCTCTATTTCAGTAGGTGTTTGGACACCCGCTGAAAAGTAACTTAAAGCCGTATTCATCTCACCACCTATAGAGGAGGTAGATTTTTGTACCTGTCGCTACGCTTTCGGTACAAAGGAACATTTGCTGAAAGAAGTTTAAAAATAGAAAAGCGCAGAAATCTATTTTAGATTTCTACGCTTTATATTTTTTTATGCATATGCAAATGTTGTACTAGGTGATAGTGAGCGAGCTTGACTTTCCGTAGCCCAAACCACCACAAAAATAGCATAAAGGGGATCATTAAATATACCCAATACCCTTTGAATGATAAAATTGTATTATATAAAATGTGTAATACTACCGGTGCACAAATCGCCATAGCAATCATTTCTTTCGTCTTTGCAAGCTTAGAAAACTTGGCACGTCCATAATAATAGCCCATTACAACACCGAACAAAGCATGACTTGATACAGGTAATAATGCACGCATAAATGCAGTATCCAAACCGAAAGAAAATAAATAAAGCACATTTTCTATCGTGGCAAAACCAAGAGATATACTTGCACCATACAGTATGCCATCATAGGGATCATCGAATTCTACATGATTGTAGATTGCGATTAAAAGCACAAACCATTTAAAAAACTCTTCAACTACACTAGAAAAAACTACATCTTGTAGATAAAGATAATGAAAGACTCCTTCCTCTGTTAGTACATATTGTAAGAACAAGATTGGGAACGTTAAAAATGCGCCATACAAAAACGTTTGAAGTAAGGTTCTTCTTGGCTCCGTTGCCATCTGATTGCGCAAATAAAAGTAACTAAAAAGCGCTAGACCGGGAGCAATGGCAGCTGATAATAGAATGATCATGATGCCGGCTCCTTTCAAAAATCAATTTCGCCTTGACATATTTATGTTAAGATTTTAAAATTCGTGACATCCTTCTAATGCATTAAACCAACAATGTTTTCTGCTCGACAGCGGCAGCAGCAAATCTTTTCTTGCGCGTAAGTGAAGCGACAGCGCAAAATGTTGGTTAACTTTGGCGTTTTCAAAGGATGTAAAATTCCTTATCCCAAGTTTATCTTTTTCTACCGATTATTGGACACCCGCATAAAAAAATATCCGTGTATCTCAGGTGGCAAACTTCTGTGTCGTTAAACTTTCGTTTTCGACAAAAAAGTATCTTTTACATGAAGATAAACTGCTATTATTATACCATGATATGACATAAAACTTTTTAAAAGGAGACAAATATTTTTTATGAAAAAAACAATTTTATTAATTCATACAGGTGGAACAATTTCTATGGCAATGAGTGATGAAGGTGCCGTTATGCCAAACAAGGAAAATCCTCTAATGAAGGAAAGCAGTAAACTTGATGCACTTGCTTCAATTATTGAAATGGAGGCTTTTAACCTCCCATCACCACATATTACACAAAAAGAAATGCTGAAATTACGTAATCTTATTATCGAAAAAGTTACAGACGATAAAATTGATGGCGTTGTTATCACTCATGGTACTGATACATTAGAAGAAACAGCTTATTTTTTAGAGTTAACGACTGATTTATCAATTCCTATTGTCTTAACAGGTGCAATGCGCTCCTCAAATGAACTTGGTGCAGACGGTATTTATAATTTAGTGGAAGCTGTTCGTGTAGCCGTAGATGAAGAAGCTCGCGAGAAAGGTGTACTTGTTGTCATGAATGATGAAGTCCACCTTGCTGTTAACACTACAAAAACAAGTACTAGTTCGGTAAATACCTTTCAGTCACCTCAATATGGCCCGATTGGACTTATTACAAAATCAAGAATATTATTTCATCATGCCCCTATCCGCCGTCAATATGTAGAAATTGATAGATTATCAAAACGAGTAGCCATGCTGAAAGTGTATGCTGGTATGGAGGTTGACTTACTTGATGTAGTACTCGCATGTAAATATGATGGCGTTGTGTTAGAAGGCCTTGGACAAGGCAACGTCCCTCCAGCAGTTGTTAAAGGTATTGAAAGTCTTTTAGAGCGCGGTATTCCTGTTATACTAGTATCCCGTTGTTTTAATGGTATCGCTGAAGGAGTTTACGGCTATGTTGGCGGTGGCAAAATGCTCGAAGATTTAGGAGCTATATTTGCAACTGGTATTAATGGTCAAAAGGCGCGACTAAAATTATTAATTGGGCTCAACAAAGTAGGAACTCCTCTTGATTTAAAGGAATTTTTCATGTAAAGCTAATGTATTCAATATTCAATTAAGCTTATGCATCTCCAATTTGCTTATAATAATTCAAGATTTTATGTAAATGATTGATTGCTATCTCAAAATCCGGCTGAATAACTGAGAGCTGTATGAAATCTCTTTGACGTAAGTATTGGCTATCTGCATGAACATAATAACCATTTAAATTTAAATCTCTCTGTAGATTTGCCAAAGTCTTAGGAAGTTGTAAAGTAATCAGCATCGGATACTGTCTAGTTGAAACTTGGTAGTGCATAAATGGTAGTTGCAGTAATGTTTTAAAACGTTGCTGTAACTGTCCATATCTTTCTGGATATGCTTGTAATGCTGCAGTAACATTTGCAACAAGTACTGCTGGTAATGTAAATGGAATCGCACATTGCTGGTAATTAGCTAAATCGAGATAAGCAGGCAATGTTGAAGAAGATTTCACAATGTTTTGCGAAAAAATAAAAGCTAAACCACTGAGCGCACCAATTGCTTTTCCACTCACTGCAGTCGCTAAATAACAATCTTTTAAAGAAAATGGCATTGCTCCGAAAGAACTAATGCAATCAATGCAAAGCTTTATATTATATCGTTTTGTAAGCTGTAAAATTCCCTCTAAATCATTACAAGTACCGGTCGACGTTTCTCCATGTACTACAAGAAGCCATTGATAAGATCTTTTTTGTAAATAAGAGTCCAAAATAGTTGTATCAAAGGAACTTCCCCAATCTTGCTCAATTACATCAAAATCCAATGACCATCTCTCTGCTTGCTTTCGAAGACGTTCTCCAAACTCACCATTTGTTAAAATTAGTCCACGCCCTAATTGTTGAGCCTTCAATTGCCCTAGCATAACTTCATTGGCCAATGTCCCAGTTCCTACAATTGTAGCTACATGCTCTGCTCCTGATAATTGAAGCAACTTATTTCCCATTTTCTCAAATAATGATTGAAAGCCTAACGAACGATGAGAAAGCTCTGAATACATAAATGGTTCACTTTGTTTCACTGGACCTGGATAAAAAGTATGGCACTCTTTCGCAAGTCTTTGCTGTAAAGACTTTTCAAACTGCTGTCTCGTTAATACCATTGGTAAAAATAAAGCATCCTCTGTCCCTGTAGCAGGTGCAAATTGGGTAAAGCCCATTTGCTTATAAAGCTTCTCTTCACGAGTAGTACCTGAGATAACCGCTGCCGAATAACCTTTTTCATATGCAAAAGCAGTCAATGCCTGTGTCAATTTCAGCAGTACTCTTCCTGTTCGGTATGCCTTCTTGACGGCAAGCAATCTAATTTCACATAGTTTAGTACTAATCTCTTTTGATAAATACTGCTCAACCATTCCTATCTTTTCATCAATTGAGAACGGCCTATGATCTCTAAATGCAAGCATGCCTATAAGTTCTATTCCTTTATAAACAACGATATACGTATTTTCATGATGAAAACGGTCAACTTTCTTCCTTTCAGTGTTTGGTTTATGCTGTGGAATTTCTTCGACAAAGGTTTCATAATTTAATCGTGCAATTTCCTCAAACTCCGCTTCTGTATGCGCAATTTTACACCAATACATATAATCACTTCCTTCTCTCTAAAACCTCTTTAATATTCGACATATGTTTAATAAGCATAAAACTTATTGCTACTAGTATCGGTATGTATAACATTAATTTATCTGTATAAACAATCGCTCCAGCATATAAGACAAAGCCACCTAACATACTAAGTGTTAAACTTTTAGTTACACTAAGCGTAATAGCTGACCCTACAACCATCATGAAAAATAAGCTTGGAGATAATGCCAGACCTACACCTATAAAAGTTGCGACTCCTTTTCCCCCATTAAACTTAAGCCAAAACGGAAACATATGACCAAACATGCCCAAACTAGCGCCTAAAACAATTACCCATTCTTCGAAATGAAATAAACGCCCTACACCAACAATGAGCGCACCTTTTAAAGAATCCCCTAAAAAAGTCCATAGAAAAGCACCTTTCCCAATCACACTACCAGCATTTCTAGCCCCTAAGTTTTGACTTCTTTCTTCCTGTAAATTAACACCATATGCTTTTCCAACGACATATGCCGTCATAAAGTTCCCTATAATATAACTCAGAATCCAATATAACCCAATCATACTTTCACACCTTTTTTATCAACTGCGATTAGAGAAATTTATTATGTATTATCACCATAACGTGGGGTTGATTTCCGTTATGACTGGGCGCTTTCCTGGGGGCATCCGATGAGCCGCTTATCTCTTCTATCCGTCACTTTGGCTTTTCTTTCCGTCGGGCCCTTCTTTCCGTCGATTCGGCTCTTTCATGCGTCGCTCTAGCCCTTCTATCCGTCACTTCGGCTCTTTCATCCGTCGCTCTGGATCTTCCTTCCGTCGCTTTTTCTCTCCTATCCGACGTTTTTAAAAAAAGCTGTATAAGCTTACTCGCCTATACAGCTTCTATTGCTATTTTGCTCTTTTGGCAATTGTCTTCGCAATACAGTCGCCGTGGAAACGACCATTTTCAATAAAAATTTCATTGGCATTATTTCCAGCTGCAATAACTCCCGCAATAAATAATCCTTCTACATTTGTTTCCATCGTTTCTGAATTAAAGAAAGGACGCCCCGTTTCATAATCAATAGAGACACCCATTGCTCGAATAAATGAGTGATCTGGATGATAGCCTGTCATCGCAAAAACAAAATCATTTTTTAAAGTTTTCTTGCTACCTTCAATTTCTACTACGACCTCATGCTCACGGATTTCCAGTATATTTGTATTGAAATGCATTTGGACTTCTTCATTTCGTACTACTCCTTCAAATTCTGGTAAAACCCACGGCTTGATGCTAGATGAATACTCACTACCGCGATAGGCAACAGTAACACGAGCTCCAGCCTTATTCAATTCAAGCGCCGCATCCACTGCCGAGTTTTTTCCACCTATTATAAGAACATCAGTATCAAAAAATTCATGTCCCTCTTTAAAGTAATGGAAGACTTTCGGTAATTTCTCACCTGGGATATTTAAATAATTTGGATGGTCATAGTAGCCTGTAGCGATCACAACATAAGGAGTTGTATAAACCTCTTTATCTGACGTTACTGTAAACACCGCTCCATTTTTCACAACGCTATTTACTTTCTCGAAGCGGTTTACTTGAATATCCTTCAAACGCACAACTTCTCGATAATAAACTAGCGCTTGATTTCGCTTTGGTTTACGACCTTCAATAATAAATGGCACATCACCAATAGCTAGACGTTCACTCGTACTAAAGAAAGTTTGATGTGTAGGGTAATTATAAACCGCATTTACGATATTTCCTTTTTCAATGACAATTGGCTTTAATCCAATGTTCTGCAAGGCTATTGCTGCTGCTAAACCACATGGGCCTCCCCCAACAATAATTGCATCTACTTGCTGCATTTCTTGACACTCCTATCAACTTTGTATCAGCATCTGCTAATACTTTACTTTTAACTTCATTCAGCAAATGTTTTGTGTAGCGAAAGCGAAAGGTCAGAAGTCTCCCACCTCACTAGATGGTGAGATGAATGCGGGTTTAAGTTACTTTTCAGCGGGTGTCCAAACATCCGCTGAAATAAAGGAACTCAGGCTATGAATTTCACATCCTGTGAAAAACGCCTGAGTGACCAACCTCGTGCTGTTGCCGCTGACGCTTCGCTTTCGCGCAGATAAAACACCTTGTTGCTGTCGCTTCACTTTCGCACAGACAAAACACCTTGTTGCTGTCGCTTCGCTTTCGCACAGACAAAACACCTTGTTGCTGTCGCTTCGCTTTCGCACAGACAAAACACCTTGTTGCTGTCGCTTCGCTTTCGCACAGACAAAACACCTTGTTGACGCTACGTTAGCACTACGTGTTCGCGCAAAAAACATCTGCTGCTGACGCTTCGCTTTCGCGCAAAAAACATTTGTTGGCCTAAAGCCTCCGGACGCAATTATGCCGAGGCAAAATTGATTAATCGGGCTTTTACCGAATAAATCCTTATCGCTTCCATTATACGCCTTCTA
Source organism: Lysinibacillus sp. 10T31 (assembly GCF_056394365.1). NCBI lineage: Bacteria > Bacillati > Bacillota > Bacilli > Caryophanales > Bacillaceae > Lysinibacillus > Lysinibacillus sp. 10T31. The sequence goes on along the minus strand of NZ_JBFTHS010000069.1, from coordinate 10,767 downwards.
TCGAGTTTTGGTTGTTTATTTACCCGAAATTTCAATGTCAATAATATGACACTGTGGTCTCGCACCAAGTCGAAAAGGTAATAAAGTCGTACCATAGCCGTTACTTACTAAAGTCATCACACCATCACGCTCCCGATAAGAACCGTTTGGATGCATACCGTATGGACCAATTCTAATTTGACCACCGTGTAAATGCCCACCAATCATTAAATCTGCCCTAAATTTTGCACGGACTCTTGCAAAAACACCAGGGTTATGTGCGATGAAAACAACTAAATCTTTCTCTCCTACCTTTGCAAATGCTTCTTCAAAGCTATTTTTCATTGTAGATGTGTCTTCAATTGCATTTAGCCAAAAGCGGTTTTTTTTAGGTAGTAATATAGCATCATTGGCAATAATCTGAACACCATGTTCCTGTAAAATATTTCGTAATCGCTCTTCACCTACTTCTCTATCATTATTACCCCATACAAAATAAGTTGGTCCTAACGGAGTTAATAATTTTAGGTTCTCATGAATACGTAAAATAGGTGTGCGTGCATCCGCAAAATCTCCACCAATAATAACAGCATCAAATTGACCATCTAATTTCTCAATCATCTGACGGTTAATTTTGCGTAAATGTGTATCCGAAATAAAAAATAGTCGGATTTTTTCCTGTTCACCCTTTAATAACAATTGATGATGCAATACATTATTTTCATGTGCCACCTTCAACATATAAAGCAGGAACGCGATGTCTACTAAAACAAATAGTCCAAAATAAATCATTCCCTCACATCTCCTTACGAAAGCAAAAAGACGATTCATGATAATGAAGAATCGCCTTTTCACTAAATCAGACGTACGCCCCAACCATATTTGGTGTTGACGTTTGTCCATTATTTTATACTAGAAAAACATCATTGCCAAAGAATGACACCCGTTTTTCTTATGGTAATTTAATAACTTGCCCAATCCTTACATTATTTGAAGACATACCGTTTGCTGCACGAATTTTCGATAGTGTAGCTTCACTGCCATCGCCGTAGTGATTCAATGCAATACGATATAGATTTTCATTTGCTTTTACAGTATGAGTACTTGCACTTGCAGATTGTTTTGCTTCTTCTGCTTTGCGTGCTTCTTCGGACTTACGTGCCTGTTCCGCTTTTCTAGCTTCTTCTGCTCGTGCTATTCTAGCTTGCTCAGCTTTATTAGCTTCCTCGGTTTTTCTAGCATCTTCTGCGTTCTTAGCTGCTTCGGCCTTTTTCGCTTCCTCAGCGGCCTTCTGCTCAGCTGCTAATTTCTCAGCATCTTTCTTAGACTGTTCCTTTGCTTTGTCTGCTTTGTCTGCTTTGTCTGCTTTGCCTGCTTTATCGTCTTCTTTTGCTTTGTTTTTGTCAGTTGATACAGGTACCTTATCTTTATCCCCTGACTTGTCAATTTCTACAATTTCATCCTTAGATTTTTTTTCAGCTTCTTCAATTGTTGTTCCAGGTTCATAGAATTTTAAAAAATAGACTAATATCGATAATGGAATCAAGATAAAAATTACAAAAAGAATCGTCATTAATGGCGGTTTTCGTTTTGTATTTTTTGGCTTTTTATTGTCACTTCCATTTTTCTTCATTCTTGAAACTCTAGATAAAGCTTGCTGTTCTTTTTGTTCTTCTTCAAAAGATTGACGATGTTCTTCGATTTTATCGCGATAATCTTCTTTACTCATTCGCCGTTCCTCCAACCTTACTACGCTTTCTATCATTCTATTATGACGAATTTTGCGAAAAAAGTAAATGACCGTAAGTTTTAGTCTAAAAAGGGCATATCACCATAACGTGGGGGTTGATTTCCGTTCCGACTGGTCGACTCCAATCAACTTATATATGGCATACGCATTAACAAATGTCATCCACATCTTTTGGTGATGAGCCTTTAACAACCCATTAATAGTTGCTTTAGCCGACTTTTCCATGGGATCATTTCTATTTTCTTCTCTTCTTTCAAGCGTACCTTATTGATTTCATCATAATGGATTCCACAATTTTCACAACAGTTTTCTGGTTTTTTCAGCAATTTTTGCCCAAAATACCCGACTAGATGTGTGCGAATACAGTCTTTTGTCTGAGTAATTTTATGCATTTTATCGACAGCATGATATTTTTCCAGTACTAAATGATTTAAACGCACTTTAACTTGTTCCATCGTTTCTTGTTGCAGCCAGTAATCAAGCACACGAAAAGCGGTCTCACTCAGCTCTCCATTTTTCAACATTTGTGAAGGATGTACTTGTTGATTTAGTAGTTCCTGATATCGATCAACATGACCAGCTGTTGGCAAATCGCCTGTTACAACAAAATTCGCAAGTTCCTCGTCACCATCACTATAAAGTAAAATTGCGAGCGCTGGTTGACCATCACGCCCTGCACGGCCAATTTCCTGCATGTAATTTTCTACATTAGTAGGCATCGTTTCATGGATGACCTGACGAATATCTGACTTATTGATACCCATACCAAAAGCATTCGTAGCCACAATCCAATCGAGTTCACCATCTATAAATTGTTGCTGAATAAACTGACGGTCTTCTGCAACATAGCCTGCATGATAAGCTGCCGCTCGTATACCAGCCTGTAAAAGCGCTTCGCTATATTGTTCAGCACGCTTCCTCGAGGACATATATAATATACCCGGTCCTGCCGTCTCTTTAACATGCTGCATAATCCAGTGTGCTTTATCTGCCCTATCCTCAAATACGACACGCCCAAGATGAATATTAGGCCGATCCACATTGTACAAAAACTCAAATGGTGTATCTAGCGACAATGTATCCCGTATATCATTGACAACTTTATTCGTCGCAGTCGCTGATAATGCTAAAACCGGTGGACGATTTACTTGTGAAAACCATTGTCCAATTCGTAAATAATCTGGTCGAAAATCAAAGCCCCACTGAGAAATACAGTGTGCTTCGTCTACTACGATAAGACCTAGCTGCATTTGCGAAAGCTTGTCTTGAACTTGTTGCTGTAAAAGCATCTCTGGTGACGTAAAGATAAAACGAAATTGCTCTAAAAAATGTAATACATATCGTTTTTCATTTACGGTTAAAAACGAATTTAAGGCAACTACTCTCTTTTCACCAAAGCGTTTTAGCTCTTCTACCTGATCCTGCATTAGAGAAAGTAAAGGAGAGACAATTAAAACTGGCTTCTGCAAGATATATCCTGGTAGCTGATAACAAAGTGATTTCCCCATTCCTGTTGGTAATAAAGCAATAACATCTTTTTCTTCTAGGATTGCTTCAATGACCTCTTTTTGGCCTGGACGAAATGTTGTATAACCAAAATACTTTTCTAACGTTTGTTCAAGTTCCATTTATACTTCTCCTTTCGCGAGGACAAGCCTTAACTGGAAATAACTCATACCTTCAACTACTTCATGCAATGTTTTCAATTTTTTGGTTTGATAGTATTTCGATGCCTGCCAAACTTTTTCCGCTTCTTCATAAGAGACGAATGGACCAATCGAAAAGTTCGGTTCATTCATGGCTAATTCCACCAAATGATCTTCGATTGTACTTTGTTTTAGTTTCCTTATTTGCACAATCTGTTCAATTGAATAGCCTTTCTCATATAAATGTGCTGTTTGCTGCGCTGAATCGGTTAGTAATGCTTTTACTCTTAATTCCTCTGCCATTTTTCCAAGTAACGGATAATCATTTGTCTGGTGAACTTCAGTTAATAATGTATGTAGCAATTCTATAAACGCTAATTGACAATCTAAAACTGTTTCCTTACGTTCACTCGCAAGCTGCTGCCACGTCCATCCTGGTAAACTATGACCACTCAACCGATAGAGGACAAGCTGTTTGTTGGCTTCTGATAAAGGTAACACAGAAAGCACCTGTTCACATTCCTCCAGTAATTGCTGCTGTAAATGCCCATCTTGATAGTTCTGCTCGACTAAAAATGTACGAACCCAAGACTGAACATTCGTATCCTTACTAATAGGAGAAAATGAACGAACCCCAACACTTTGAAAAGATAAACTTTGCACAATTAACGAGAACCTCGCAAAAAACACATGCTCATTTCCCCGATAGTGCCATCCGTCAAATAAAAAATCAGGAGTCTGCTCCGCTCGTTGTAATCCTAGCTTTTTCATGGAATAGTGACCAGATTCTTGCATAGTTAACCAACTATACTGTAAAAACGAAGTTACGGCTTCATCAAATGTCTTCCTAGGTAACTTAGGTAATAGACCAAAATAATTATGTAACTGAAATAGGCCGATGTCTTGAATAGTCTGACCTGAGCGCTTGCCTCTTAATACGTGATAAGCAGCGGAAATTGTTCGTTCGTTATTTAGTTTTTGAAAGATTTGCAATAAAATTTGATGAAACATAGACGCAAATTCCTCCAATTTAATAGTATTTATGTTGAAAAGTAAGATAAACATCTTTAAAATGAGTATGAAGCTTTGTAGGAACATGTAAAAAGGAGAGAAAAAAAAATGGCTAAATTCACAATTGTTGATAAAGATACATGCATCGCTTGTGGCGCTTGCGGAGCCGCAGCACCAGATATTTATGATTATGATGATGAAGGGATTGCCTTCGTTATTTTAGATGATAACATGGGAACTGCTGAAGTTCCAGAAGATCTACTAGAAGACATGCAAGATGCTTTCGAAGGATGCCCAACTGACTCAATCAAAGTAGCAGATGAGACTTTCGATGGCGACTCATTAAAATTCGAATAGTTTTTAGACTTCATACGTATCTTTAAAGGCATCCTTAACTGGGTGCCTTTATTTTTATCCTTACGATACAAACACCAAAGTTAGATGGCATATTAATTTTTTGGCTCATCACCATAACGTGTGGTTGATTTCCGTTCCGACTTGGCGCTTTCCTAAGGGCGTCGGGCCAACAAATGTTTTTTGCGCGAAAGCATAGCGACAGCGGCAGATGTTTTTTGCGTGAAAGCATAGCGTCAGCGGCAGATGTTTTTTTGCGCGAAAGCATAGCGTCAGCGGCAGATGTTTTTTTGCGCGAAAGCATAGCGTCAGCGGCAGATGTTTTTTGCGTGAAAACGTCCAGCAACAGGATGTTGGTCACGAAGGCGTTATCACAGGACGTGATGCTTTTAGCTTTTGTTCCCCTCCCGCTTCGCTACGTTACAAGGTCTCATCTGTGACGCTGATCCCCAATGAGTCGTCCAGTCTCCACTCCAATCAACTAATACACTTCGTAACAAATTCTAATATCATGTTTATTAATTTAAAAATTTTGCAGCAAAAAATAATATCTACTAGATTCGTCTCAAACATCCTATAGATGAAATTTTTTTGAAATTTTCAACGTAAAGTTGGCCACTCTTTTCATCTTGTTATTGCAACCATTTTTTATGTATGATAAGATTTTAGTAGTTGGTACTAATAACAGATATTATTTCATAAAGGGGTTCTTATAGATGATGGATAATTTATTACAATTAAAAGATAAAAATATTGTCGTAATGGGCGTGGCAAACGATCGAAGTATTGCTTGGGGTATCGCAAAACGTTTATTTGACGTAGGTGCAAATGTTATTTTCACATATCGCCAAGAACGTTCATTAAAAAAATTACAAATGCAATTAGAGAAAATCGGACAATCTGATTCACTGATCGTACAATGTGATGTCAACAGCGACGAAAGCACAAAAGCAGCTTTCGAAGAAATCGGTACAAAAGTAGGCGTAATCCATGGAATCGTCCACTCAGTAGCTTTTGCCAATGCAGAAGATTTACACAATCGTTTCTTAGAAACAACTCGTGATGGCTATGCATTTGCACAAGATACTAGTGCCTATTCTCTTATTTCAGCAACAAAGGCCGCACATCCTTATATGACTGAAGGCGGTTCTATCGTAACAATGAGTTACTTAGGAGCAGAGCGTGTCCTTGATGGCTACAATGTCATGGGTGTAGCGAAAGCTGCATTAGAGGCATCTATGCGCTATCTTGCTGCAGATATTGGCAAAGATAATATTCGCGTTAATGCGATCTCAGCTGGAGCAATTCGCACACTTGCTGCAAAAGGCGTTCCTTCCTTCAATACAATTTTACACAAAATCGAAGAAACAGCTCCATTAAAACGTAATGTTCAACAAGACGAAGTGGCAGATATGACAATCGTGATGCTTTCTCACTTATCACGCGGTGTAACAGGTGAAACGATTTACATCGACGCAGGCTACAATATTATGGGGTAAATACAAAAAAGCATGAAAGATCATCATTGATCTCTCATGCTTCTTTGTTTTGTATTGTACTTCAGATTTTCACATCTGTTATTTTAGTACCTTTGGGGCAGGATAATCAAAGCCCTTTGTATCTACTTCTACCTTTTTCATTTGCTGATCTTTTAATGGCTTATCTGCACTATCTCGTTCTGCAGCAACAATAGCATCTACTGTTTCCATCCCCTCGATTACTTTCCCAAAGGCCGCATATTCGCCATCAAGATGTGATGCTTCATTTACCATAATGAAAAATTGTGAACCCGCAGAATTCGGATCATTCGAACGGGCCATTGAAATAACACCACGTTCATGCTTCAAATCATTTTTCATACCATTTGATGAAAACTCACCTTCAATCGAATAGCCTGGTCCACCCGTACCATCACCCGAAGGATCTCCACCTTGAATCATAAAATCAGGAATAACTCGATGGAAATTAAGACCATCATAAAAACCTTTTTTTACTAACGAAATAAAATTAGCTACCGTATTCGGCGCTGTAGAAGGTTCTAATTCGATTACGATTTTTTCATCATTGTTCATCGTGATCGTCACAATTGGATTTTCCTTCACTTTTGATGAATAATCCTCAATTTCTTCTGTTTTCTTTGCCGTATTTCCTTCCGATTTCCCACTGTCTTTAGCAGCTCCACAACCTGTCAAAACAAATGCTACCGCCAGAAAAGCAAAGACAATAGAAAATCCTTTATAACGCGCGAACATATTCTTTCAACTCCTCTTTATCACCAGTCTACTCACTATACTATCAGATAGTTTACGACAAATCATTTTTATACGCGAAAGTAAAAAGCTAAGCAAAAAAATACTATTTCTAGTGCTCTGCTGCAATCTGTTGTTTAGCAATAATCTCCTTTAACAAAAAAGATAGCAAACATGCAACGACTAAAAATACAGCAATCATTGCAATAGCGCCTCCCCAGCCATAATGCATCCAGAATATCCCTCCAACCGTTCCTCCAATACTTGAACCAAAATAATAGAAAAATAAATAGAGAGAGGAAGCTTGTGCTTTATCATGAGTGGCTCGTTTACTTACCCAGCCACTGGCAATCGAATGTGCTGCGAAAAAGCCAAATGTAAAGATTGTAATCCCTAAAATTTTCAAACTAAGAAGCCCATTTAATGTTAAAATAGCCCCTGCAAACATGATCGCAATAGACAATAACAACATCTTTTGACGGCCATACCGATCAGCAAGACTACCGAACCAGGCAGAGCTAAATGTACCTACTAAGTAAATTACAAAAATCCATCCAACAATCGTAGCACTTAAATTATAAGGTGGCGCCATCAATTTAAAGCCAATGTAGTTATAAAGAGTCACGAAGCTTCCCATCAATACAAAGCTAATGCCAAAAAGACATAGCATGGATGGGTCTTTTAAATGCTGCAAAAGAGATGCCGTCAATGATTTTATCTGCAATGGACGTGCTGTAAAATGTTTGGAGTTAGGTAGCATCCAGATAAACAACACGCTAATCACAAGACTGATGACACCCAGTACAATCATCCCCACCTGCCAATTATAAAGATCCGTTAATGTCCCTATAATAACTCGGCCACTAAGCCCACCTACCGAATTACCACTTATGTATAAGCCCATCGCAATACCTAAACTAGATGGATCCATTTCCTCTCCTAAATAAGCCATCGCAATTGCTGGCAATCCTGCAAAAACAACGCCCTGTATAACACGTAATACTAAAATCGTTTCAAAATTAGGAGAAAAGGCAAGCGCAAGTGTAATAATAGATGCCGCTAAAATAGAAATCGTCATCAAAGATTTCCTGCCCCACGCCTCTGATAAAGAACCAACAATAATCATACTGATGGATAACGCAAAAGTTGTCACAGAAAGCGTTAAACTCGCAATAGCTGGTGATACATGAAACTCCTTCGCAAATGTTGGTAATAATGGCTGTGTCACATATAAGTTGGCGAAGGTAATAAAGCCCGCTAAAAATAAAGCCCAGTTTGCTTTATGAAACGACTTTGTCCCCTTTTGAATGTAATCCATTTCTCTCTCTCCTGACGTTCTTCCAAATCTACTATTATTCTAATACAATAACCTTCAAAACTCACGATTGTTTGTCAAAAAATAGACAAATTTGCCACCGTTTGAATCATTGCCATAACGTGTTGTTGATTTCCGTTCCGACTGGTCGCTTTGTTGCTGACGCTTCGCTTTCGCACAGATAAAACATTTGCCGCTGACGCTTCGCTTTCGCGCAGATAAAACATTTGTTGCTGACGCTTCGCTTTCGCACAGATAAAACATTTGCCGCTGACGCTTCGCTTTCGCGCAGATAAAACATTTGTTGCTGACGCTTCGCTTTCGCGCAGATAAAACATTTGCCGCTGACGCTTCGCTTTCGCGCAGATAAAACATTTGTTGCTGACGCTTCGCTTTCGCACAGATAAAACATTTGCCGCTGACGCTTCGCTTTCGCGCAGAGCAGAGCTTCCTGGGGGCGTCCGATGAGCCGCTTCGCTAGCGCTCCAGGTTCTCGGGCCAACAGATGTTTTTTGCGCGAAAGCGAAGCGGCAGCAGAGGGTTTTGCGCAGCGACAGCAACAGCACCGATGTTGGTCACGAAGGCGTTATCACAGGACGTGATGGTTTTAGCTTTCGTTCCTCTATCGCTAATCCCCAAGGAGTCGCCCAGTCTCCACTCCAATCAACCTATCTATATGGCATACGTTTTCACCACAACATTTTGTGATGAGCCTACTATTTATGGTGTTAAATGCATTATATTATTTGATAATCTTCCCGTGACTGCAATTACATATCTTCAAATAAATTTCTATTTTGAGTTGGAAAATATTGTGTTAAAGTAAAAGTAATCATCTAGCAATCATTGGCAATGCTCCGATGACTAAACTATTTTCGTTGCACAGACTTGGAGGAATTTTCATGAAAATTATTGAAGCTTTAGCCATTTCCGCACCCTATATCCACCTTGCATTAAAGGAAGAAGCAATCGTGGCTGTCGTTGAGAAGGAAAGTGAAACAGTTGTTAAATATTTAGCTGGCAATCGTGTAGATTCTGGCTATCAAGATGGACAAAAAGTAAATGCTAATGACCAAAATGTTTTCATTGCCTTTAATGGGAAAAATGCTGATGTCGTTATACCAAAGGATGTATACGGAGTTGCCATCAATGCTTTTTCATTTCCAATCCGTGAAAATGGGAAAGTCGTAGGTGCCCTAGCATTTGGATTGCCAATCGACAATGAGCTTAAACTCGAAGATTACATGGGTACAATGGATAACATTGTAAACAGTCTACAGGACAAAGTACATACAATTGCCTCACATTCAGAAGAATTAGCAGCAACAAGTGAGGAAATTAACAAACAAGCACAGCACGCTCTTGAAGATTCAGAGAAAACAAATGAAGTAACAGATTTAATAAAAAACATTTCTCGCCAAACAAATTTACTTGGCTTAAATGCATCTATTGAGGCGGCTCGTGCGGGTCAGCATGGTGCTGGCTTTAACATCGTAGCGCAGGAAGTTAGAAAGCTTTCCTTCGAAACATCAAGCGCCACGGAAAACATTGAAGCATCCCTACGAAATATAAATAGAAACCTTGAAAACCTTAAGCAAAATATGGGGCAAATCAATGACGCAACAAACGAACAGGCTCAGCTCGTTCAAGATTTTAGTGAAATTATTGAGGAGTTAACAGTTCTTAGTCACGAAATGAAGGGCTTTATGCATAACGCGTTAAAATAATAAAGAGGTGAAGAATATTGCAAATTACAATTAATCCAGATTTATCTTTACGTACTGTCGAATTAGAAGATGCAAATGCTGTTTTTGCCTTAACAGATGCATCCCGTGCATATTTACGTGAATGGTTGCCGTGGCTAGATTTTACAACAGAAGTAGCCGATACAACGGCATATATTGAAGGCTGTATAAAAGGACACGAAGCTAAAAGCAACCTCTCTCTTGCCATCATTTTTCGAAATGAAATAGTCGGTATTGCTGGCTTTAATACTATTAATCATAGCAATAAGATAGCTGCTATTGGCTATTGGCTCAGTGAAGGCGCTCAAGGACATGGTATTATGACGAAGACTGTACTGGCATTATTACAGTATGCTTTTGAGGATTTACAACTCAATAAAGTCGAAATTCGCGCTGCTGTTGGCAACGCAAAAAGCCGTGCCATTCCTGAGCGACTTGGCTTTACAAAAGAAGGAACGATTCGTGCAGCAGAATGGCTTTATGATCATTATGTTGACCATGTTGCTTACGGTATGCTCGCTAGTGAGTGGAAACAAATTAAGGGAAAATAAAAAAATTAGCCGCCAAATATTGAACTGCTCCCTGTCAAGTAGACAGTGGAAATAATAAAAAGCTTTTAAGCGGCTTTAGCCCTGTATTCTAATGGGCTTAAGCCGTTTAATCGTTCTTGGTATCTATCGTTATTGTAAAACTGGATATAATCCTCAATCGCTTGTTG
>NZ_JBFTHS010000068.1:0-17721 GCF_056394365.1 Lysinibacillus sp. 10T31 | reverse complement strand
ATGAAGCAGGTTCTACAGCAACAGAACGAGATACGTAAGGCTATRGAGAGTCCRATGAAGCAGGTTCTACAGCAACAGAACGAGATACGTAAGGCTATRGAGAGTCCRATGAAGCAGGTTCTACAGCAACAGAACGAGATACGTAAAATTATTAGTGCCACTTTTATGAAAGCTTATACAGTAAATTCATTCAGTATTGAAGATGGTATTGCGGTATTAGATAACATTATTGAAGATATACAAGAAGATTCAAATAGTACAACTTTCTTCACTCAGGAAAGTTTGGATTTATCAGAAATTCTGAATGATTTTATAGAATCCTATTTGAAACTTGCTAGTCAGTTTAAGAATGGTTATAACGCAATAACTAATAACAAAGCTATATTACAATTAACTGCATTAATTGGGTTAATAAGTTCTATACTTACGATAGTTACTTTTGTACAGGGTGATAGTGTAGATATTCAAATTCACAATAATTTTGAAGATATAAAAATAGACACAGAAACAGAAGGAAAAAAGGTTGATATATACATTGAAAAAAGGGAGTTACCTGTAGAACCTAATATCGGAAAAGTAGATAATTGGTTGTCAGGCGGAGATAGAACATAAAAAGGACTTTAAAGCAACTTTATTCAGAAATGAGTAGAGTTGTTTTTTTGTTAAAGAAGTTTTGAATGATTAGTACAGATAACACTAATGGAATGCATAAACTTATAATGATAAGTGTTTACAATACTAATTTAAAGTGTATTTAGACCTATTTTTAGTTATTTTTGTTGGAATCTTGAAAAAAACATGGTAGTCTATTCCATGCGGTAAACACACACAAACAAACAAATATTTTTTGGAGGAACAAAAATGAAAAAGCAAATTGTAACACTGACAATTGATGTTTTAATGACAGAAACAGAGTCACAGGTATTTCAAACAATGTATTCCCAACAGATTGAGGGAATCACGTTGATTAGTGACAGACAAGAAGAAACTAGCCTGTATGTAGAATATGCTGAAATTGAAACAACTACTATCTAACAGAAAGAAGGGGATTAATATGAAAAGAAACGAAATCAGAAGCAGAGCAGTAGAACAGGCTCTTACAGTATCAAGACTGTTTGCTAAACATGGTATTGACCTAGATTTAGTTGGCGCAGGGGTAACATTACTAAACTCCTTGATACAGGCAAAAAGACGTACTAAGGAAAGAGGAGATTACATTGCTAAAGGTATCCAATTCAACTTAAACAAAACAGATAGATTCGCTTTGCTTGAGGTGATTCAAGGTGATAAAGAGTTTTGGCAAGCGTGGGTTAAACAGCATGAAATCTTTGAGGAAACAGGTCTTGATGATGATAGACCGACTTTGCACCGATTAAATCCCGATGGGCATTATGAGTTTGGCAATATCGGTATGCTATCAAGTGGTGACCATTTACAAGAAAATGCAGTACCCATGATGATAATTGACACCGATGATTCAACAATTCGTAGCTATCCAAGCGTTACAAAGATGGCTGAAGCAGAAGGTATTAAACAGTCCAAAGTCGATGCGCTGAGGGCATCAAAAAAGAAAGCAAGGGCTTAATGTCCTTGTTTTTTGATTGGAGAAGCCATTCCTATAATAAGGTTAGCAAAAGGTGATTTTCTTCAATTATAATTTCAATTTTAATCCTAATTTATAGTTGGTATTGATTAGTTTCAATGTTGATAGAAAGAGAGCAAATTAATGACAACAAAGACAAACAATAATTCACCAATCGGTAAGGATATTTCAAAGATTCCTAATCGTCATAAACCTTATTTTGCGTTTGATTCAGATAACAAAATCATTGGATATAAGCGTTCGATTGGTATTGATAAGGTGATTCTTAAAGCACGTTTAACAGCAGAGGAAATTGAGGGTTTGACTTCAATGTTTAGCTACCATATCGAGCGTGAATCACAGCCAAATGGCTTTACTAAGATAAGTCATATCATGGATTTGAGAGAACATTTTGGTGTGTACATCAAGCTAATGCCTTTTGAAGATGGAGTTAACACAGAGATTCAACTTCATTCAAAGTTCACGACTAATCTAATTGGGAACAGTCCAATCATTCTTGATATTCTAAACAACCCTAAATGGTTTATCGTTCGCTTAGACGTAGCGACTGACTATGTGACACCGTTTAACACAAGCGCCTACCTTAAACGGAATGGCAATCAGAAGCAAATGAACTTTGAAACGTCTTCATGGTCAGGCTCAACAGGCAATCGAAACAAAACAGCCTGTGAATCGCACTATGACCGTAAAGTAGAAGATGAAACGTTAGAGGACAACTTCATTAATCGTTTTGAGGTAAAGCTGTTCTTTAAGGAAGTCGATAACATGAAGCTGTACGACTTGAATCACAATCTTATCGTTCAACGCTTGCAGAAGGAAATGTTTATACCATGCCTAACGTATTCGTATTTAAACGATAAGCAGGTCAAGACTAGCAGAGGGGATAAAGCCTATATTGACCTTATCAATCAAGCTAAAAAGCCTCATAATGAGAACGCAATCAGAGCGTTACTCACTAAGAGCCAATGGAGTACCTTTAGAAAGCACTTTAAAGAAAGTCGAGATGATATTGAACAGGCTTATCTTGAAAACAGTCACATCATGTATGACTTCCTATTGCCAATAGCAGTTTAAGACGCTCTTAGATGAATCGAGATGACCAATTATCCATATGTTCATTTCCGATGCGTGTGAGGAGTGGTGTACAGTACCATAAATTTTGTGAGAAATAAGTTATTTTATTACAACCAATAACACTTGGCATACAACAACAACCATAGCAAGTTTCTAGAAATGTTTAGCGAGCTTATGAGCGTTGATGATAGTGAAGTAGGGAAAGCATTTACGCAGGTTGTCTAATTGTAGCTACAAAGCTATGCGTGAAGTAACAGGGTTAGTTGTGAGAGCATAACAAAAGGACTTGTACAAATGAGATACACTCACATTAGCAAGTCCTGTTTAAATGATAGAAACCTAATTATTGCAGACTAAATTCTTCTTTCATGCCTAATCTACCGTTGGAAAAAATCAATTGAGCAGAACCGCCACTAACTCCTTCATACCAATAGGTCTCTGTTGTAGCATTGGGTGTAACCATATCTCCTCCAAATTCCCCTATACCTAAAATTGATTCTACCTCTTCGAGGGTCATTCCTTTAACAACTTGATTATACTGATTAATTGTTATCTTTTCGGGTGTTGCTAAACCTGATTGGCTTTTAGTAAATAAGATATTATTAGAGAAAATTAAAGTGACTGAGGCATTTCCCTCTGCTTCATATTTATATTCACTTATTTCTTCATCAGAACTTGTTGGAACTAAAGTCCCTTCCAAATTGGTTAGTTCTTTTACTTCTTCATATGTCATGCCTGTTTGAATCTGTTTGAATAATTCCATAGTTATAAATGGTTGTTTAGATTCAAATAAAGCATTACTCTCAAATCCCATTGCTTCTTTCATATAAAGAGTGTTTGCTGTGTCGTAATCAATATCAAAATGAGTTGCTGTTTCTTTTAATACTAATTCATCATGAATTTTAGGTTCATAATTCTCGCCATAGTTAGTAATTTCATCAAATTTACTTTGAGCAAAATCATATACTTCTTTGCTATTTGGCAAACTATTAGTTATTGCTTCTTTTTCGGTTTCAATGTCTTGTTTTTTATTACTTTCATTCGAAGCACTACAAGCTACTAAAAAAATCGAACATAGTAAAATAATAATTTGTTTCATTTCTTCACTTCCAAGTGTATTATTTCTTAAAAAGATGATATAGAAATTGTAACATATATGTAAATATGGATGTTAGAGTTATTATCTAAATTCTCTATTAAAATTTAACAATACGATAAGGTATAAACCTCTACAACTTTGAGTTAGCTTATATCAAAAATCGAAGCAACCGAAGCATTTAACGAGCTTGTAAGTGTTGTCAGTGGTGCAGACGAATCATTGATACATTGCTACAAAGATATATGCGAAGCTACTGAGCGTTGCCGTGAGAAAGTTACATATCTTATTTCCATGATAAGCAGGTAAAGACGAACAGATAGACAGGCAAAGGAAGCAGATAACGAGAACTCAATCAAGTTGCTACTAACTACGAGCCAATGGACAACATTCCGTAAGCATTTCAAAGCGTGTCGTGATGATTTAGAGTGGGCTTATATTGAAAACAGCCATGTGATTTATGACTTCTTATTAGCGCATCATTAGCTTGGTGTGCTTTTTGTGTTTGTGAATGAGGATATACATTGAGGACTAATGTTGAATAGTAGTACTTTGATATTTTACTTTTATAAACAATAATTTTCTATCCATCTCCATTATTTACAACAACTTCAATCTATTATTTACTATAATAATTTTTGAGGTGAAAATATTGAGATTGAGAGAGATGAAATACGAATTAGAGGAAATAAAGAAGGGTTTTAAGTTTGAATATCAGGCAGTTGAGGGTGGGAAATTTAGAGTAATTGGAGTAACTAAACTTAACAGTTTAATTATTAAAATTAATAAATTTGGGTTTATTGATAATGAGTATAAAGAGTTTATTACTAATTTTAAAAATATTGTCACTCTATTTGATAACGAAGTTATCCTAAATAGTATTAAATATGAACAATATGAAGAATTGTTAAAAACTATTAATTTGAAAGTTACTGCAGTTATTACTGCAATATCATTGGCAATAGATAATCAAGATGAAAATTCGATTAGTATTAAATTACCACCATTTACTGATTTAAAATCAGTTGCTAACTTTATAGAAGATATTGAGAAGATATTTAAAGGTGTTTTACCCGATAAGAAGCAAGGTGAATTAAAGTTAAGCACTTTCGACACAGGTTCTAATTGGATTGAGGTTGTGGTGACTTATGCGGAATCTGTTGTTATTATTGGTGAGTTCGTAAAGGTTACAACTGAACTTGCTAAGAACATTTTAGCGTTAAGAAGTACTACTGAGAAATTAGAATCTACAAACTCTATTGATGATGAGGCAAGACAGATTGTGTTAGATAGTATGAGAAAGTTAGAAGTGGAACAATCTAAAATTTCCGCAAGTAAATTGTTGGAAAGTGGGGTAATTAACACAGAAGACCTTTCTAATATTAATGAATATCAAAATGGTTTAAGTATGCAAATTCTAACAATGGCAGATTATCTCATTAAAGGTGCGGAAGTTAAACCTGCATTAAATGCCCCTGAAGAACAAAAAGAAGAGTTTCCTTCAAATGAAGAATATAAGTTATTACAAGAATCTGCAAATCAACTATTATTAAATAGCCCGTCAGAAGACCGAGAGACAGAAGACCGAGAGACGGAAAACCAAAAGACGGAAAACCAAAAGACAGAAGACCAAAAATAATAATGAAGCACATCACAATTAAAGTGGTGTGCTTTTTCTGTTCTGCCTTCTTAGAACAGCGCTTAGAGTAATCGAGCATCAGTTAGAAGTACATTTGATTACATGCATTGCTCTCAAGTCGGTTCTTAGAACCAACACAAGCCCTATGAGCAAAGATAACAATAATATAGGCCATATTTATGCTAGGATTGTCACAGGGTTTATATGGGCGTTTAGTCGTGACTATACTGTAGTGCGTTTAATAGTGTATCCTTCAAATTCATCTTCCAATAACTTAACAAATTTAGAAGGTTTCATATCCAAAGCTTCTGCTAATAGGAAAATTGTTGTTATTGTCGGTTGCTTGATATTTCGCTCAAGCATACTGATGTATGTTCTATCCAAACTGCTTCTATGTGCGAGTTCTTCTTGTGATAGTTTCAGGGATTTACGAACACGCTTTAATACAGTACCAATTGTAATGTTTTCGATTTCATTCAAGAGACAAAATCTCCTTTTTTAATCAATTACAATGGTATAAGAGATGTTAAACCACGTACTATGGTCTACAAAAGGATTGGGATTGAAAATTAAATACCAATATTTACTGAAATATAGTAAACTCTATTTTGTAGACTATAGTCTTAGTTTTTAGGAGGAATCAACATTGCGGAAAAACAACAAAAGAACAAATATCATAGTAGCGGTAATCACTTTTGCTCTAATATTAGCTTTTGCAGGCTATTTTATGATAGCAAGTGCAAAAAAGGATGAAAGAGAAAACATAGAAGTTGTTGCTAGTATGAAAGAGGACGCATACAATGATTACATAGAATCTATAAAAGGTATTGTAGATAGTAAGAAAGACTCAGAGCAAGTAGAGGTAGCAAAGCTATCAGATGAAGCTCTCTTAAAGGTCTTTAAAAATGATAAGATATACAAAGAAACCAAAGAAGGGGATGAACATTTAGATAAGCTAATAGATGAAGCGACAAAGAATCTAAATAGTTCCCTACATTTTTTACTATCTAAAAGTATTAGCAAAAAGAACTATGAAGAAATAAGACTGTTTGCTGATAGCCCTATATATGTTAGTAAGGAAAACATAGCTCTCTTTAAGAAGGAAACAGAGAAGATGGACAAATACCTTGCCAAAGAGAGAGAAGAACAAAGAAAAGCCACGGTAAAAGTTAAAACAGGTGACTCAAAGAAAGACGTTGAAACTCTTTTAGGCTCACCAATAAAAGTTACTAAAAATAATGAAGCTGAGTTTTGGACTTATGACGGTGCTGTTTTAACTATGAAAAATGGATATGTTTTTGATATTACTTACTCTTTGGAGTAGGTGAACCACAGGATAGAGTTAACAGCTCTATCTTTTTTTACTGTTAGAAGCTCATAGTCACGCTATGAGGTGCTTTGGTGATTGGGATTGATAGATTCATTGGAAGCGTCATGTAACGAGTGTTAGTGGATGTTGAAGGGATTGGAGAAGCATAACAAAAGGACTTGTGTAAGTGATTAACCATACTATACAAGTCCTATAGGCTTATATTGGAAGAACTTAGAGTTATGTAATATTAGAAATGTAAGATATTATATCGTTTACGTTGTTCAGGTGTCATAAACTGTGCTACAAACTCTAAATCAATTTGGCTAAGTGTAGAAATTTGCTCTTGTTCTCTATGTCTTCTTAAACTTACTTTCACAATACTATTAAACGCTCGTTTTCCCATATCACTAAGGGTTGGATAGAAATTGTATAAATGCTTTAATTGATTTGGTGTTAATTTTCCATCTTTTTTAATTTGTTCAGCAATGCTCTTGTAGAATGAATTGTTTGAATTGGCTAATCTTTCATCCAATGCTTCATTTAAAATTTTTTTAAAGTATTCGTTCTTATCCTTTGATAAGCGCTTCTCATTAATCAGATTACCTTCTATATCATAGAAATCAGTTTTAAAATCATCTGTAAATTTCTTGATACATTCTGAACCAACAATCATTACATTTTTATTCAAACTATTGATAATAGTGTACTCGTAGCGGATTTCTTCATGGTTACATAATTCACATTCTGCTTCACAATATTCATTGTCCTCTAGTCCGTTGTAAAGCCATTCATTACGTGCTTTTTGGAAATCGTCTTTTTCTTCACTCTTTTTAAAGAGATTTTCCGTTGCACGTCTTAACCAACTATTACTCATTATTATCCCCCCACGTATTACATTTTAAAATAATTGGAAACTCTATGTGAAAATCATATCATAGTAAATTTTAGTTTGATAGAGAAATGGAAATGTACAACAAACAAATTCATCTTGTTACCACAGGCGACACGACAACTCCTAAACCGCTACTAAACTAATCAATCACTTATATATGATGAATCACATCAAAAACCTGTATTAATTGCACCAATAGATAAATAGATGAAAGAGCCACGATACACAGGTCAAATTGTTTCATTGATTAAAGCGATTGATTATAGATGGATATTTACATAGAGAAATGTAGGTGCTAACGATAGCTCTCATAAAATAAAAGTGGTATCACAACTTAAAAGATTGACACCGATGAAGCCGATGTGATAGTATCGGTATATCTGATGGTGTCGTAATTAAGTGTCATAAGTAATGTTGGAAAGAGGGATGGAAATGACAGTATATGGATATGCTCGTGTTTCAACAATTGGTCAAGACCTAGAAGCACAGATATATGCATTAGAAAAACAGGGCGCAGAGAAAATCTATCAAGAGAAGTTCACAGGCACTATCACTGATAGACCACAATTAAATGAACTATTAAGCGTTCTTAAAGAAGGTGATACGCTCATGGTTACTAAGCTAGACCGTTTTGCTCGTTCTGCATCACAAGGTAGTGAATTGGTAAAAGAGCTTATTGCCAAAGGTATAAGGGTGCATATTTTAAATATGGGCTTAATGGATAATACACCTGCTTCAAAACTTATTCGTAACATTTTCTTTGCGTTCGCAGAGTTCGAGCGTGACATGATTGTTGAACGTACACAGGAAGGAAAAGTGATAGCTAAACAAAATCCAAACTATCGTGAAGGTCGTAAACCTACATATACAAAGGCACAGCTTGACCATGCTATGAAGCTGAAAGAAACACATTCATTCTCACAGGTTGAAGAAATCACAGGGATTAGCATGAGTACCTTAAAGCGTGAAGCTAGAAAGAGAAAAGAAAAGGAAATATAAAAAAATTAGTTGCTTTTCAAAAAGGTGACGTTCATGTATATTCAGACGAAAAGCTTGATTTATAGGGCTTTATGGCATATTCAATTTTTATTGGTTGACAAGTAAAACATTGATTTTATTTTCAATCATGACGCAGAGTGATAGGTGCTTGTCAGAGGGGTGTAGGAGCTTGTGTGAGCGTCTCAGCGAGTGAGGTTGATAATTTTGTCATTTGAGTAGGAGAGCGTCACACAGAGCTGTTTGACAAGTTTAGTAAAATGTGGTTATCGAAGCTAGGTGTATCCCCGTATTTTCCGATATTTAATTAGTTGGAATAGGGAAATGGGTATGACCAAGCACATCCACACACCGAGAGAAAGGAATTGAAACGATATGGCAAGAAAAAGAGCGGTAGTATATACAAGGGTTTCGACAGATAAAGAAGAACAAAAGCTATCATTAGCTATGCAAAGAGAAGTTTATGAAGAATATTGTGCAAGAGAAAACCTAGAACTTGTAGAAATCTTTGCTGATGAAGGTTTCAGTGGTACTAATGCTAGACGAGAAAAGTTCATTGAAATGATGTATAAAGCAGGATTGGACTTTATTGAACGTGAAAAAGACGGTGATATTTTCGAAACGTCAGATAGAAAACCTGAGTTTGATTACATAATCACTAAAGATGTTTCACGCTATGCTCGTAATGAAGAAATTGGTATGTCTACAGCTAAACAGCTAAGAGCGTTAGGGGTTTACATTAGATTTGAACATGGTGGAGTTTCTACCGAGGATAAGAATTGGAAACTAATGCTTACAATTCTGTTCAGTGTTGCAGAAGGTTACTCACAAGATTTAAGTGAAAAAATTAAGTTTACTAAGGAGCATAATGCAAGAAAAGAGCGTTATAGACCTGCTAGGTTGCCTTATGGCTACACATGGGATAAAGATAGAAACATTATCATAGTCCCCAAACAAGCAGAGGTTGTAGAAAGAATTTTTAATAGTTATTCAACAAAAGGCGGTATGATTCTAGCTAAAGAACTGAATGATGAAAAGATACCGACACAAAGAAATCACATGTGGTCAAGTGACAAAATAAACCGTATTATTAAGAATCTTATCTATACGGGAACAGCAGTTGTTCATAGGACGTATAAAGATGATGTTACAGCTACTGTTCGTAAAAAGCGCCATGAGGACGATTTTATTAAGATACCAAATGCAGTACCCCAAATTGTTTCAGTAGAGCAATTTGAGAAAGCTAATAAAGTACGTGAGAGCAGAATTAATAAAGGTGAAAAGAAACGTGGTAGAAAACCGACTTATACAGATGTGTACTTTCAAAAAATCAAATGTGGTGTATGTGGAAAAGGTTTCAAGAAACATACAACTACAGGTAGCGGAAAGAACAAAAAAATTAACTATATGTGTATGAGTAGAACAAATCAAGCTAGATGTGGGTGTCGAGGTATTTCTCTAAACAATCTGAATAAAGGGTTAGATGAAGTAGAAATCAACTTTTTAGCAGATACAATGAGAGAACAGGTGCAATATAAAGAGCTATTGAATGGGATAGCTAGTGAGCTTGTTCGCATAGAAGATACTAGAGAGCGTTTACAGAAGCGAATTGATGAACTCGATAGTGAATGTGATAGTTTCTTAGATTCCATTCAAGTGTACAAAAAGCAGGGCAATGATAAGCTAGTAAAGGGCTTTGAGAAGAAGTTTGATAAGGCTTCTAATGAACGTGAAGCATTGGAAGCGCAGTTTGAAGCTATCAATGTTGAAAAGATTCAAAAGCTCAAAGTAAAAGTTGAGAAGAAAAAAGAACTCATTCAGCAAATGATAAAAACTACGTGTTTTACTAATGAAGAAAAGTTACAGTTATTGAACAAGGTAATTGTGAAAGATTATGAAGTGGAGTATTTTTTTGCAATGCCTAATTATGATGATGAAATCATAGAATACAACAGTATTTTCAAAGAGAATCCAATCGGGAACAGTCTACCAATTAATCCGTTTGGAATCAGTGTCAGAAGAAATCATAAGGAAGCTCGCTTAGTTTGGGAGCAATATGATGAAGATAGATTAGAACACCAAAGGCTTCAAGAAGAAGGTTTACTTTAGTTCTTTCTATTAAAATGTATGCAGTTCACTTAGTTGAATTGCTTAATTTTTAGATAAAGGGTTGTTTTTCAACTGTTTTTTATCCATGGTGCAAGGGCAGGTTGAGGCATATCGAGTAGATTTTATGGATTATCCAACAATTGAAGATTTAGTAGCAAAAGGCTATTTGAAGAAGAATGAAACGACCTGTCCTAATAAAGAAGAGATTATGATCACTAAAGATGGCGAGGTACGGTTGGCGAAGTCCTCTGCCAATACCGGTTCTGGTAGCTGATGGATGTTGTAAAAAGTGAGCGTGGCTTTACGTTTGTCGAAATGCTCATTGTCTTATTTATCGTTATGTGTTTGTCAGCAATTGTCGTAAAGTATTCGTTAAAAGCAGCGGAAACTAGAGAACTTGAGCTGTTTTTTACACAAATTCAATTAGATATCCAATATATCCAAACTTATAGTATGCATCACGGGGAGTATATCTCGATGAAGTTTGAGAATTCATCAAAGAGATACATCATTAAAAAGGATATTTTTACAGAATTATTTGAACGACCTTTTCCGAAAGGGGTTGAGGTCATACCTTCTTCAAGTTCAATTTATACGATTATATACAATTACAATGGAAACGTCATGACCCCTGGAACTGTTTATTTTAAAACGCCTCAAGGCACTAAAAAGGTTGTGATTACGTTAGGACGAGGGAGATCGAGAGTTGAATGAATCTGGTTATTCATTTGTAGAAACGATTTTATCAGTAGTCATTGTTATGTTATTATGCATGACATTAATACCGATCAGCTACACGATGAAAACGACTCTTTATAACAAAAAGTTAGAAGTTATCGCAGCTGAAACGGCCTATGAAGGTTTAAAGTGTTATCGCTATTTACAGCAAATGGAAGGCGCTAAAACCATTGAAAATGTAGACTTTCAATGGTCTATGAATGAACAAGGGATATGTGTAAGTTTTCAAAATACGCGAGAATTACGCAAAAAATGTATACAACTGATAGGTGAAGTCGATGAATGAGCGAGGCTATACTTTATTAGAAGCGTTGTTTCAATTAGTTGTTTTTGTGCTTATTGCGCATCTTGTTGTGTTCATTATGCTTTGGTTTGCAGAAATGAAATCAACGGTACTATCTGATGAACAATCAAAGTGGGAGCTTTTTGTTTATGATATGAATATGTATTTAAAGGATATTTCATCATTTACGATTCGACAAGATCAAAAGAGAATAACCTTCCAGGCGGCAGATACCATTCATAATATTGATTGTTATAACGATATTATTCGTGATCAAGTTAATAGTGGTCATGTACCAATGCTAATTGGTATTAATAAATGTCAGTTTCAATTTGAAAAAGATATGTTAACAGTAGCTGTTGAACTTCCAAGTGGTATCAAAAAGGAGCGAACTTTCTATGTTCCAATTATTGAAAAATGACAGAGGGGCTGTTTTTTTAATCGCAATTGCATTATTATTTTTTGTAACTACTTTTGTTCTTACGTATTTTACGTCTTATGAAATTCAGTTTCGAACATATAATGAACTAGAAAAGCTGAATGTTCGAGCTACGATAAATTTATTAGGACAAATTTTGTCAGACAGTGTAGAATCGTAGTTATAAGAAGGTGATTCGAATGCGAAAAATATA
This sequence comes from Lysinibacillus sp. 10T31, assembly GCF_056394365.1. NCBI lineage: Bacteria > Bacillati > Bacillota > Bacilli > Caryophanales > Bacillaceae > Lysinibacillus > Lysinibacillus sp. 10T31. Next base: position 5,347 of record NZ_JBFTHS010000068.1, on the reverse strand, counting down.
TTTAGTGGGCTTTATGGGCTGCGGGAAAAGTGCGTTAGGAAGACGTTTAAGCTATTTGTTAAAGATGCCATATTATGATATGGATCGTGAGATTGTTCGGCAGCAGGGAATGACAATTCCACAGATATTTGAAAAATACGGCGAAGCACGTTTTCGAGAAATAGAAACAGAATTTTTGAAAAATTTCCGAGACGAAGCTTGTATTATTTCAACAGGTGGTGGAGTTGCAATCAGTGCTGAAAATCGAAAAATAATGAGACGTAGTGGGCTCGTGTTTTTTTTAGATGCGACATTCGAAGATATATACAAACGAATACAGCATGATCCGAACAGACCAATTGTCCAGAGTTCAACGAAAGAGGAGCTAGAGAAGCTGTATCATTACAGAAGAAGATTCTATCGTGAGACAGGACATATACAAGTGTTAACAGAGGGCAGAACAATCCGCCAAATTCTTGAGTATTTAGTATTCCAAGTCAAAAGATTAAAAGGCGAACAATAATAAAAATAAATCTATTTAATGTTCGTGTTTTAATATAAAATAAAAAATGATTGCCTTTTCAATGCAATTAATGTTAGGATATAGACAAATAAGTAACTAAATGTTCATTGAATACTAAATAGTACCAAGATGAATCTTGGGCGGATGATTGTGCGGGGAGAGCACGTGTAGACGTCACCGAAGGAGCAAATAACAAAATGTTATGAATCTCTCAGGTAAAAGGACTCGTACAAGACGCAACTCTGGAGAGAGCTGTAGTACTACAGCCACCAAAGGGGAAAGCCGGCTGATTGGCATTGTAGTAATGCGAGCCAGTCTGGTGTAACTTTCAGGTTTAAGGACAGAGAATCCCGAAAAGGGGTTCGTCTGTCTTTTTTTATGCCTAAATGTTTTGCTTGTTAATTCCTTATTTAAATGAACAAACAGGGGAAGCATGATTGTACTTATAAAAAGCAGACGAACTACTATCAGTAAAAAATGTAACTACCATTAAGGGGGCAAAAATAATGACGAATGAATTAAAGCGTACACCTCTATTTGAAGAATATGCAAAGTATGGTGGTAAAACAATCGACTTCGGTGGATGGGAATTACCAGTGCAATTCTCTTCTATTAAAGAAGAGCATGATGCAGTACGTAATAGTGCTGGCTTATTTGATGTATCACATATGGGTGAAATTTTAGTAACTGGACCTGATTCACTAGATTTTTTACAAAATCTTTTGACAAATGATATTTCAAAAATTGCAGTTGGCCAAGCGCAATATAATGCAATGTGTTATGAAGATGGTGGCGTTGTTGATGATTTATTAACGTATAAATTAGCAGACAATCATTATTTATTGTGCGTAAATGCGGCAAATATTGAAAAAGATTATGATTGGATGATGGAAAATCAACATCAATATAATGTGACTATCGACAATCAATCAGATGCTTATGCACAAATTGCCCTTCAAGGTCCAATAGCAGAAGAGGTTCTTCAAACATTAACAGACACTGATTTAAAAACGATTAAATACTTCCGTTTCCAAGCAGACGTTGAAGTTGCTGGTCATAAAGCATTAGTATCTCGTAGCGGTTACACAGGAGAAGATGGTTTTGAATTATACGGCTCTCCAGAAGCTATTAAAGCTTTATGGAATGAAATTTTAGAGGCTGGAAAAGACAAAGGCGTTGTTCCAACAGGTTTAGGTTGCCGTGATACACTTCGCTTTGAAGCGGGTCTTCCATTATACGGGCAAGAGCTATCAGCGACAATTTCACCTCTTGAGGCTGGTATTGGTTTTGCTGTGAAGTTAAATAAAGAGGACTTTAATGGTCATGATGCATTAGTGGCACAAAAAGAAAATGGACTGTCACGTAAAATTGTTGGCATTGAAATGATTGATAAAGGAATTCCTCGTCATGGCTACAAAGTGTTTAAGGATGGTAAGGAAATCGGTGAAGTAACAACAGGTACACAGCTTCCTTCCTCTAAACGTAATGTTGGTCACGCATTAATTGACAGCCAATTCGCAACTATCGGAACTGAATTAGAAATCGAAATTCGTGGTAAGCACTTAAAGGTAGTAACTGTTGAAACACCGTTTTACAAGCGTTCAAAATAAAAGTTGAAAAGAGGGACCTACATTTATGAAACATCGTTATTTACCAATGACGGAGCAAGATAAACAAGAAATGTTAGACGTAATTGGCGTATCCTCAGTTGATGAGTTATTTGGGGATATTCCAGAAAAAGTACGTTTTAAAGGCCTATATGATATTAAAGAAGCAAAATCTGAATCAGCTTTATTAAAAGAATTAACGGCACTTGCTGCGAAAAATAAAGATACAAATGCAAACGTATCGTTTTTAGGTGCTGGCGTATACAACCACTATAAACCGATCATCGTGGACCATGTTATTTCTCGTTCAGAGTTTTACACTGCGTATACTCCATATCAACCAGAAATTTCACAAGGGGAATTACAAGCAATTTTTGAATTCCAAACGATGATTGCAGAGCTTACAGGTATGGATCTTGCAAACTCTTCTATGTATGATGGAGGAACGGCGTTAGCTGAAGCAGGTATGCTTGCAGCTGGACATACACGCCGTAAGAAAATTTTAGTATCTGAATCGGTTCATCCTGAGTACCGCGATGTCGTTGCTACATATGCATACGGTCAATCTATTGAAATTGTTACTGTTCCACATAAAGATGGTGTGACAGATGTAGAAGCTTTAAAAGAATTAATTGATGACAATACAGCAGCTGTTATTACACAGTATCCTAACTTCTTTGGTCAAATTGAGGACTTACAAGTAATTGGCGATATTGCACATGAGGCAAAAAGTTTATTTGTCGTATCTTCAAACCCACTTTCACTAGGGGTTTTAACACCTCCTGGTAAGCTAGGTGCTGATATTTGTGTAGGGGACGCACAGGTCTTCGGTATTTCTGAAGCATTCGGTGGTCCACACTGTGGCTTCTTTGCAGTAACAACGAAGCTAATGCGTAAAGTTCCAGGTCGTCTTGTTGGTGAAACAGTAGACGGCGAAGGTCGCCGTGGTTATGTTTTAACATTACAAGCGCGTGAACAACATATTCGTCGTGATAAAGCAACATCTAATATTTGTTCGAACCAAGCGCTTCTTGCACTAGCTGCTTCTGTAGCAATGACTGCTCTAGGTAAGCAAGGTGTTCGTGAAATGGCTATTCAAAATATCGCGAAAACTCGCTATGCTAAAAATGCCTTTGAAGCGGCTGGCTTCACAGTAGCATTCCAAGGTGCGCACTTTAACGAAATCGTTGTGAAGACAAATAAATGTGTGAAAGAAATTAATAAAGGCTTAATTGAAAAAGGTATCATCGGTGGTTATCCTTTAGGTCAAACATATGACTCTCTTAAAAATCACGTGCTAATCGCAGTAACAGAATTACGCACGAAGGAAGAAATTGATGCACTTGTTGCAGAAATGGGGGCTCTTAATGCATAACGAAAATCAATCACTCATTTTTGAAATTTCCAAAGAAGGTCGCGTTGGCTACAGCTTAGAAGCACTTGATGTACCAGAGGTTGAACTTGCAGATTTACTTCCTGCAAACCTAGTACGCGCAGAAGCAGCGGAATTACCAGAGGTATCTGAGCTTGATATTATGCGTCACTATACAGCACTTTCTCGTCGAAACCACGGTGTAGACTCTGGCTTCTACCCTCTTGGTTCTTGTACGATGAAATATAATCCTAAAATTAACGAGGCTGTTGCACGAATTTCTGGTTTTGCAAATGTTCACCCATTACAGGATGAATCAACAGTTCAAGGAGCTATGGAGCTTCTTTACGATCTACAAACTTCATTAGTTGAAATTACAGGTATGGATGAAGTGACATTACAACCAGCCGCAGGTGCACATGGTGAATGGACAGCGTTAATGATGATTCGTGCCTTCCATGAAGCAAACGGTGAAGGTCATCGTAATAAAGTTATCGTTCCTGACTCTGCTCACGGTACTAACCCAGCATCGGCAACTGTTGCAGGCTTTGAAACTATCACTGTTAAATCAGATGATAATGGTTTAGTAGATATTGAAGATTTACGCAAAGTAGTTGGTTCTGATACAGCTGCATTAATGCTAACAAATCCAAATACACTTGGTCTATTTGAAGAAAATATTATCGAAATGGCAGAGCTTATCCACTCTGTTGGCGGTAAAGTATACTATGACGGTGCAAACTTAAACGCAGTTATGAGTAAAGCACGTCCTGGTGATATGGGCTTTGACTGCGTCCACTTAAATTTACACAAAACATTTACAGGTCCTCACGGTGGCGGTGGCCCAGGTTCAGGTCCAGTAGGTGTAAAAGCAGATTTAATTCCATTCCTTCCAAAACCAGTTTTAGTAAGAACAGAGGAAGGATCATATCACTTCGATTACGACCGTCCACAATCAATCGGACGTGTTAAACCTTACTACGGTAACTTTGGTATCAACGTACGTGCATACACTTATATCCGTACAATGGGTCCAGATGGCTTAAAAGCTGTAACAGAATACGCTGTACTAAACGCAAACTATATGATGCGTCGCTTAGAGCCATTCTACGATCTACCATATAACCGTCATTGTAAACATGAATTTGTATTATCAGGTCGTCGTCAAAAGAAACTAGGCGTTCGTACTTTAGATATCGCAAAACGTCTGTTAGACTTTGGCTACCATCCACCAACAACTTACTTCCCATTAAATGTGGAAGAGGCATTAATGATCGAGCCAACAGAAACAGAATCTAAAGAAACATTAGATGCATTCTGCGATAAAATGATCCAAATTGCCGAAGAAGCAGAAGAAAATCCATCAATCGTACAAGAAGCACCACATACAACAGTCGTAACTCGCTTAGACGAAACACGCGCTGCTCGAACACCTGTGCTTCGCTATCAAAAAGCATAATTAATTGCCATAAGGCGTCCAACGAGTATTTAAGTACTTGTTGGACGTCTTTTTTATTCTTTTTTTGATAGACGTTAGATAAGCGACGGGAAAAAGAGTCAGAGTGACGGAAAGAAAGACAAGAGCGACGGGAAGAAGAGCCAAGACATACGGATAGGAAACAGAGCGACGGATAGAGGAGTCAAAGCGACGGAAAGAATGGTCCAGACGGAAAGAATAGTCCAAGTGACGGAAAGAAGAGCCAGAGTGACGGAAAGAAAACAGAGCGACGGAAAGAGGAGTCAAAGCGACGGAAAGAAGAGCCAGAGTGACGGAAAGAAGAGCCAGAGTGACGGAAAGAAGAGCCAGAGTGACGGAAAGAAGAGCCAGAGTGACGGAAAGAAGAGCCAGAGTGACGGAAAGAAGAG